>CAZKMF010000103.1:0-4253 GCA_964553975.1 uncultured Gammaproteobacteria bacterium
GAAGTAGGCCGGCACGGTGATGACGGCTTCCTCGATCTTCTCGCCGATTTTTTCTTCGGCGTCCGCCTTGAGTTTCTGAAGAATCATCGCCGAGATTTCTTGCGGCGAGTATTCCTTATCGCCCATGACGATCTTCGCGCCTTCGCCCGACTTCGTCAGCTTGAACGGAAACAGCTTGGCGTCGCGCTGCACTTCCGAATCTTCCCAGCGGCGGCCGATCAAACGTTTCACGGAATAGATGGTGTTGGTCGGGTTGACGACGGCTTGGCGCTTGGCGAGAAGTCCGACGAGGCGCTCCCCCGCTTTCGAAATCGCAAGCATCGACGGCGTCGTACGCGCGCCTTCTTTGTTTTCGAGCACCTTCGGCTGGCCGCCTTCGATGACGGCCATGCAGGAGTTAGTGGTACCAAGGTCGATACCGAGAATTTTTGCCATAAGAATTTTCCTTTATTTCAACGGTCCGCGTTAGGCCGAATACATGAAGAGGAAAAGCCACATACCGACCATGAGTACGATCGCGCACGTCTGGACGAGCTGGACGACGAACGTGCGCTTCTGCCAGGCGAGTTGCTTCTTGAGGAGTTCGGTCGTGTCGGTCGTTTGTTCAAGGCTCATAGGAGAGTATTAATTCTCTTTAATGTCGATCTTCACCGCTTTCTTCTCGCCCTCTTCGGCTTTCGGGATCGTGATACGCAGGAGTCCGTGCTCCGAAGTCGCTTCGGCTTTCTCGCCGATGACCGCCGAGGGCAGCGCGATCTTGCGCTGGAAGGCGCCGTAGCGGACTTCTTTGTAGAGATAATCTTTCTCGTCGACTTCCTTGCGATGCTCCGTTTTGCCGCGGAGCGTCAGCACGCCGCCTTCGACCGTGACTTCGACGTCCTTCGGATCAACACCGGCCAGCGCCGTTTCGACGATCACGTCATTCCCGTTCTCGTAGACGTCGACCGCCGGGATGAAGCCTTTGGAGAGCTCGGACAATCCGCGTTCCTCATCAAAGGGTGAAATTTTTTTGGGGAGGAGGGACATAGTTAGACTACTTCGCCAACGCTTTGAAGCTTGCGCCGAGGGTGTCGAACTTTACGAGTTTGTTTTCGGTTTGGATGCTGAGCTTGATGCTGTTCAGTCCTGCTTTGTATTTCGGCAGGTCGGCCAGGCGGATTTTTTGTTCGCGCATTTTCGAGCCGTCGCTGGCGACGCCGCGGGCCGGTACCGTGACGAGCATGTTGCCGTCCAAACGGAAGAACATCAGGAACTTCGGCCATTCCTTGAACGAAAAGCTGTGCTTCGCGTATTCGCTGTCCCATTCGAGATCGCTTTTGAGCAACATAGCGTTTGTGTATCGTTTTTTTGAAACAATCGAACGTGGTGTTGTTATTTCGCGACGACGACTTTCGCCGGGCGCACCGTTTTGCCGTTGATTTCGTAGCCCGGTTGGGTTTCCTTCAGGATCGTGCCGTGCGGTTTCTCGCTTTCTTCTTCGCCGACCGCTTCGTGCTTCGTCGCGTCGAAGGGTTCGCCGACGGTTTTGATCGCGCTGAGACCGAGGTCGCGGAGCGCTTCTTCAAGCTGCTTCTGAATGTAGCCGACGCCGAGCGCCCAGTTCAGGACCGTCTTGTCGTCGGTCTTCGGCATGTGGCCAACCGCGACGTTGAAGTTGTCGAAGACGGGCAGGAACCGCTCGACGACGCGCAGCACGGCGTACTGCCCCATCTCGATGCGTTCACGCGCGACGTCTTTCTTCAAGTTCTGATAGTCGGCCAGCGCGCGCTTCCAATTCAGTTCCATCTCGGCGCAAAGCTGTTCCGGGGTTTTTTCGGAAGTCTCGGCGGTTTCTTCAATTTTCTTTTCTTCGTCAGACATAGGTTTCACTTTTGTCATTCCAGCGAAAGCTGGAATCCAGTTCCTTTGTGGTACTGGATCCCTGCTTTCGCAGGGATGACATGAGAATTCAGTTTTTGAGCATTTCGACTGCGGTCTCGAGCAAACTGGCACTGCCGTCGTAGTCCATGCGCATCGGACCGAGAAGACCGAGGATACCAAGCGGCGCGCGGGCGACGAGCAGTCCGCATTCGGCGCCGAAGGGATTTTCGGAACCGATCAGGATCCGTACGCGCGACCCGACGTCGGGAAACATTTTTTCAATCGTCTCGTCGAGGTGATCGAGCACGCGCGACATCGAGGTAACGAGCGAGAACTGGCGAAACTCCGGCTGGCTGAACAGATTCGTGAGTCCGGTGTAGTACACGTCGCGCGGACCAAAACCGACGAGCGCGGCAGCTTGCGATTCTTCGGAAAGCGCTTTGGCCGCGTGGCGCAATTTGTCGTGCGCGCTTCCGAGCGTTGCTGCCGCTTCAAGCGCTTCGCGCGCCTCAGCGGATGTTTTTTTATGTTCGAGGAAATGCGTGACGTAATACCGGTAGCCGAGCTCGCCGGGAATGCGTCCCGCCGACGTGTGCGGCTGCACCAGGAAGCCGCCGTCTTCAAGCGCGGCAAGTTCGTTGCGAATCGTTGCCGGCGAGACATCGAGTCCCGACTCTTCCGCCAACCACGCCGAACCTACCGGCTCCGCCGTTTTGACGTAGCGGCGGACGGTCAGCTTCAGCAGCGTTTCTTTGCGAGAATCGAGCTGGGTCATAGGTTTCTAGCACTCAGCTTAACCGAGTGCTAACAAGCCGTCAAGCGCGGCGGCAACCTCGACAGGAGGGTAAAAATAGGTGAACCTCCGAACGGAGGTCAACGTGAAACCCTACTTCGTCGAGTTCCTGCTCTACACCGCTCTCGCCCTTTCGTCGGAAGCGATCTTCACCGGCCTCGGCGACGTCTACCACCGCTGGCGCGCCGGACTGCCGTTCGATCGCAAGCTCCCTTGCTCGACGCAACTCTGGAGCATCGCCGTCTACGGCCTGTCGGCGACCTTCGCCTTCAACGTCATCACAGCGATCTTTCCGCGCTTCTACCGCGCCGCCTGGTGGGAACGCGGTCTCGTCTACGTCTTCGGCACCTACGCGTTCGAATACGCCTGGGGCTGGATCCTCGAAAAGACGACCGGCGCGTGCCCGTGGCGCTACCGGAATTCGCGCCATGCCCTGCTGCGCTACACGAAGCCCGAGTACTTCGGACTGTGGTTCTTCTTCGGCTTCGCGCTCGAATGGGTCCACCTCACTGCACTCCCGCGCCTACTCTAACGGCGCGGTTTTTCTTACCAGATGGGTCTTGACGGTTTTAGCGGCTTGTGATAGGAAGTCTTTATTGCAGAAGGTCATGAAATGACCAACGGACTGTTCACCTGACGGCGCGGTAACACCTCCGGCGGCGCTGAAAAAAGCGCCACCGCCTCCCCCTCCCGAGGTAACCCCGTCAGACGCGCGGCATGGCAAGCACTCCCGGCAACGGTGAGGGCGGCTATGCGTAGGCCACTGGCCTTCCGGCGCACGAACAGGGAAGGGGCCGTTCGCGGCCCCGACTTTCTCAGCGGATCTCTTCACGGAGATCCGCTACTTTTTTTCGATAAAAAAATCCCCAAACGATGTTCAGGGGGTGCGGCGCCGACGGAGCGGCGGGCGGCAGCGTGGCGTGGGCGGCGGCCTGACCGACGTGCGCTTGATGCGACACGTCCGCGGCCGCCCGCGGTTGTCGTAGAACTCCTCCGCCATGACGGGGAACAGCTCGATCACGTCCTCGTCCCAGCCGCGAGAAGCGCGGATGACGCTGCGTCGCGTCGCTCCGTGACGCACCGCCTGCTGGAAGAGGCTCCGCGAGAGCAGTCCCGCGATCACGACGGCCTCCGACGGATCTGCACGAGGTCCGGAGACTTCTTGATCGCGACGCGCTCGGCGAAGGTGCGCGACGAACGCGGCACGGGCCGCTTCGGACGTCCGACGAACGCCTTGAACGTCAGCCAGGCCCAGGAGTTGCGAGCTCGATCCCAGAGGTTGATGCCGTCAATCACGCGATCGAAGAGAAAGGAGACGACCGTACGTTCTTCTTTGCCAGTTCCCATGGAATACCTCCGGCGCCAAGATGACAGAAAAATCGCCTCGCGTCAACCCCTACAACCAACGCGCCGGAATGACGCCGCGGCGGACGAATGTCTTATACCCCTCGACGAGCCAGAGTACGGATGACGTCACGAGCAAAGACAATCCCCACTCTTTCCAACCAAGTGCCGTCAGACGGAACACTGGTTGGAACGCCGGCACGTACATGATCAACGCAATCAGCAAAAGCGAAGCAATAACGCCACCGAAGACCCA
>CAZKMF010000104.1:0-6473 GCA_964553975.1 uncultured Gammaproteobacteria bacterium
CCGTCGTGGGGCGTTTGCCTCGATAGGATCGGATCGGCAGATCCGGTTTGCTGTCCCCAGCCGGGGGCAACCTATGGTCTTTGGTAAACGAGAAGTTGTTAACCGGAGAGTACCCGAAACCGTAAAAAGCGTCAAGTCGCCGTAAAAAACAACGACCCCGCCACGAGATGTGACGGGGTTGCCCGGCCGACGAGGGGTGTCGACTAGGCGGCGAGGAGGGCGGCGTTCCGGGGGTGGTTGAGCCGCCGCAGCCGCCGCTTGCGGTCCTTGTTGAGCTCGTGGCTCCGGGACTCGCAGGCGTCCTTGCGGTGGGTCTTGCCGCCGAACTTGGCGCTGATCACCCGGACCATCGCCTCCGACTCGCCGGCGGCCACGGTCGGGCGGCGGCGGCCGGGGTAGATCCCGAACTGCTCCACCTTCTCGACGAGGGCGTCGAAGTGGGCCTTCTCGGCCTCCTCGATCTCGACGATCTCCTCGCCGGTGAGGTGCTGGTAGCGGGGGGCGAGCTTGGGCTCGCAGGTGGGGTTGGTGACCTTGACGATCTTGTTCTGGTTCTGGCGGTTGCGGCGGGCCTTCTTGGCGGTGTTGGTGGGGGCGGTGAGGAGGCGGATGCCGTTCTGGACCAGGACGAGGACGCGGTTCATCGGTACATTCTCCAAGGTGCGGGTGGGCGTTCAGGGATGGCCTCGGGCCGGAGTGGCACGACTGGCCATTTATCGATAGGGCCATGATAGCACATATCCCCTATTTTGTCAAGAGTTTATGACAAATAAACCTCAAATTAAGGGTTTTTGGAGTATTTTTGCTTTATTGCAAAGAAAAAACCGCGTCCTACTGAGGGAGCGGCTTGAGGCTCTCGATGATGGCGTGCGTCTCGCTGGCGTGCTCGCCGACCTCGTCGGTCAGGCCGATCACCGCCATGGAGAGGTAGACGTCCGTCCGGTTCGGGACCGGAACGGTGTACATCAGGCCCTTGATCGCCTTGTTGTCCGGACCGAGCACGTCGACCGTGAACGCCCAGCGGCCAGCGCCGTCATCGCGGACGTCGGAGACCGTCTGGCCAGCTTGACCGGCGAACTTCAGGCGCTCGACGTCGATGATGTCCTTGAGCGTCGCGCCCAGGGGGTTGGCGTACGGCTGCAGGAAGAGGCTGACCGAGGTGTCCTCGAGATCGGTCTCCATGAACGACGAACCGTCGTCGCTCTGGATCATCTGCGGCTGCCAGCGGTGGCTGGGCAAGGTCAGCGAGCAGCCGAGATCGCCGAACTTGAGGAGCAGCGGCTTGTCGGCGTGCGGCGGCGCGGGCGCGGGAGCTGCCGGCGCGACGATCGGCGGGTTGGTGGTCTTGGGGGCCGCCGCACGGGCGCCGCCGCAGGCGATGAGGAACGACGCGACGAAGAACAGGAAGATCTTGTGCATGGTCGGACTCCTTTGAAGGACTGATTCCAGCCTAGGCAACGACCAGTTTTCCGTCAACTGAGCCGGTGCCCCAGAAAAAGAAAAAACCGTACGTTCAGTACGGCTTCAGAGAACGGTCCTCGCCTCGGATGCGCGAGCGCGTCTCGTCGACGGACAGCTTGCGCGCCGGATCGAGACCCGCGCGTTCGACGATTGCGCCGTTCGGAAAGATCTCGAAGACCGTTCCGCCGGCCGCAATCACCTTCTGCACTTCCGCATAGACGCCGGCGCCGATCATGCCGTCGCGGAAGGCCAGAAAGACCACGCGCCGGCAGCCGGGAATGACCTCCTCGAGGTAATACCCCATGCCCGAGCGCGCGTAGCCCGCCTGATGCTCCGGCGTGTCCGGATCCACGATCACGTCGTCCGAGAAACGCTCGCGAATCTTCGCGAGCAAGAAGCTCTTCAGCTCCGTACCGAAGATCGTGATGGGCTGCGCGAAATACGTGCGCGCGCGGACGGCATCGGGATGCCAGTCGAAGGGATTGATGGGCAAGCAACACTCCTTGTCGGTGGAAGGACTTTTCTTTTGATATCGAAAAATCGACAACGTGTCAACTGATGACCGTTCCTTTAAACGGCGCGCCGTCCAGCGCTTTGGCAATGTCGGCAAAAGCGCGGCCTTTGATCATTTTGACGGTCAACCCGAGGCGTTCGGCGAGTTTGGCAGCGACGGGATCAAATGGCACGTTGGCGCCTGGGTCCCAGCGATTGCCGATCATTTTGCGAAAACGTTTCCATTCCAACTTGGGCAAGGGAACCGCGCCCGGATCTTTGCGCGGATCGGCGCTGTAGACGTAGTCGATGTCGGAAAGATTCAGCACAATCGTCGCGCCCAGGCTCGACGCGAGCAAGGTCGCGCAATAATCGGTCGACCAGCCCGGTTTCCAGCCAGCGGCGATCAAGACTGGTTCGCGAAAACGCGGCGGCGCCATCGGATTCTTGATGACGGTCGGGTGCGCCAGGTGCTGAAAAATCGTGCGGAGCAAATGCGCGTTGAGTCGCGTCGAATGGATGCCGATCCAATCGACGTCTTCGCGGGAAAGCTGACCGACGGCTTTGGCCGCCTTTTGATAGTGCCTGGCCGTCGTACCGCCGCCGCAAATTAAAACGAAGCGCTCCCCTTTCGAGACGCGCTTCGCGATGAACGTCTTGAATTTTTTGAGAAAACCCGTATCAATTCCCGTTTTCGGAACGATGAGCGAACCTCCGAGCGAGATGATGATCGGCGCTTTCTTCATTTGAGTTTGAAATTCTTGGGAACGCCCTTGATTCTCTTCAACGACGCTTGGCCGCGAAACGAACTCGGCGTGCGGTAGCCGGGACCTTTGCGATTGCCGCCGAAGGAGCGCGCGTTGTTTTTACTCATGGCGCGAGAGTTCCAGGCGGGCGATGTTCTCGACGTAGCGCTTGGAAAGTTCGTCGCCGGCCATGACACGCATCGAATCCACGTCGCGCACGAAGACAACAGCGGAGCCGAGCGTCGCCAAGACGAACGCGGCCGTGTACCGATCGGCCGGACCCATCGACCAGAGTACCGCCGCGCCGGAGAGCACCGCTATGCAAAGCAGCGCGCGGTCGAACGAGGCCGGAAGCTTGCCGTTCCAAAGCTCCTGAATGCGCTGACGTGCACCCGCGACCGTACCGGCCGCTTCGAGCAAATCACGATACAAGACGCGCTCCTTTTCCGTATCGAGGCTCGGAATCTGATAGAGGTGATAGCTGAGCTTGCGGAAGTGACCGTTCATTTCCTGATACTGCGAAAAATTCTTCTTGTCGAAGGCGGTCAGGTAGGCGTACAGATGACCGTGCAGTTCCGTGAACCACTGGCGATGGCGGGATTCCATGCCGAGGTTCTTGCCGAGGTGGTAGATGCGTCGAAGTTTGTTCAACTCGATCGCAATCCATTCGGTGAGCTGATCGCGCCTGGCGAGCGCGCGCTGCGCCGCGACCGCAAGCAAGAGCGCGGTCGTGACAACGGAAGCCGCGGCGAGTCCGGGCGATCCGGCGGATACGGGTGCGAAGAGCGCAAGGACAAAAGCTCCGATCACGACGCCGAGCATGCGCTTGGTCATGGACATACGTGGTTACAAAAGACGCGTTTGATCTTCATCTTCCGCCTCCTCGTTCGCGGCGTCTTCAGCGAATCCGGAGAACTTCTCTTTAATCTGCGTGACTTTGTTTTCAACCTCGCCCAATCGCGCGCGGCATTTTTTGGCGAGCTCGAGACCTCGTTCGAACTTCTTCAAACCTTCCTCGAGATCGACTTCGGTCGATTCGAACCAGCGGACAATCTCTTCGAGTTCCTTGAACGCTTCGGCGAAATTCGCTTTCTTGGCTTCTTTGACGGCCATATCAGTGGTTGTGGGTGACTTCGGCTTCGATCGTGCCTTTGGCTAATTGTACGGCAATGGCCGCGCCAGTGTCCACGGAGGCCGCGTCACGGACCACGCGACCGGCACGATCGCGCACGATGGCGTAACCTCTCTTTAAGACGCTTTGCGGATCGAACGATTTCAAAAGACGTTCGTCGCGTTCAACGGAACCGGCGAGCACGCGCACGCGCCCTTCGAACGCCGACAGCTGCAGTTCAAGATCCGCCATGACCGCGTCGAATTCGGCGCGCGCCGACCGAATTTGCTCCTGGAGCTGATGTTCAAGATCGAAGAGACGATGGCCTAAACGCGCAATCTCTTTTTCCAATTTTCCCTCAATGAGTCGCGCGTAACCTTCAATTTCCCGTTCAATGTCGCGCCGATCAGGCACGAGCCGTTCAGCGGCGTTCGAAGGCGTCGAAGCGCGCACGTCGGCGACGTAATCCGCGAGCGTCTCATCGCGCTCGTGACCCACACCGACGACGACGGGAATTTTTGAACTGAAAATTGCGCGAACGACTTCCTCCGAGTTGAAGGCGTGCAAATCTTCCATCGCGCCGCCGCCGCGCGTCAGCACGAGCACTTCGGCCAATTCGGGATGCGCGTTGAAATAGGCGAAGGCGCCGACGATGTCGCGCACGGCGTCACGGCCCTGCACCTGCACGTGCGCCGAGTTGATGCGCAGTCCGCTCCAACGATTGCCGAGGATGCGCAGAAAGTCTGTATACGCCGCCGATTCGGTCGAAGCGATAAGACCGACGCGTTCGGGGAAACGCGGCAGCGCGCGTTTGCGACCAGGCGCGAACAAACCTTCCGTATCCAATTTCTTTTTCAAAAGTTCGAAAGCACGCTTCAGTGCGCCCTCCCCCACCATCTCGACGCGATCGACGTTCACCGAAAACTTTCCGCTCTTGGGATGCACTTTCGGCACGCCATGAACGCGTACCTTCATGCCGTCCTCGAGCGGCTGGCGCAACTGCCACACCGTCGCGAAGCATGGCACAACCGCCGTCGCGTCCTTTAAGAGGAACCAAATCCATTTATCCTGGCTGACGCGATACTCGGCGACTTCGCCCTCAATCATCGCACCATAGGGAAAAATCGCCTCTTCGAGCGCGGCGTTCAGTCCCTGCAGAAATTGGCTGACGGTCAGCGCCTGGGGTTCGGTCATATCGGGGGATATTGTAGCCTACTCCGAGCCATTGTACGACCGCGACGCGATCCTTATTCTCCGCGCCACAAATCTTCGAACCACTCCTCGTATCACAAAAACGGCCCTTGTGGCCGTTTTTTCATTTCTTCTTTTTCTCGGGGACGGCGACCGGTTTGACGTCGAGGACAAGCACCTCGTTCACGTCGCTGACCGAATACCATTTCGACATGCCGCCGCCGATCACGTACACGCGATTTTTATATGCCTCGACGCCCAGACCGCTCCTTGGATGCGGCACGGAGAGCGGGAAAGATGACCATGTGTTTTTCTTCGGATCAAACACGTCAATAGAAGCAAGCAGTCCTGCTTTTGACGTGCCGCCGATCGCGTATATCTTTCCGTCCTGTACCACGGCGCCAAAACTGTTTCTGGCCGCCGGCATGTCCGCTAACGTTTTCCACTCCCCCTCCGCGTACGCTTCGGTTTTTGAGATGTCTTTCGTCGATCCAAATCTTCCACCAAGCGCGTAGAGACTTCCGTCGAGCGCCACAAGGGCGTGGCCGCGGCGCGCTGTCGGCGCCGATGCGAGACCGTTCCATCCTTTTCGCTCGCTGTCGTAATATTCAAACACCGTATCCGTACCAGCCGTCGTCGTGCCACCAAGCACGTAGAGTCGATCCTTCAAATACGCTGCGGCCGCATCACCACGAAAATCATTCAACGACCCGAGCATATCCCACACGTTGCGAATCGGGTCGTAGGCGTAGGCAACATCGAGCGGACGGGCGGCGATGCCGGTCAATCCGCCGAGCACATAGACAACTTTCCCGTCCGTGGCCGTCGCGAGATGATGCAGCGCTTGCGGCAACGGCGCCGCTTCGCTCCATGTGTCCGTCGGAATATCGTACACCGACACGTTCGTCAGCGTGCGCAAATAGCCATCGCGTCCGCCAATGACGTAGATTTTATCGCCGACGATCGCCGTTCCGAAATCAGAACGCGCGAACGGAAGGCGCGAGGCGGTTTCCCAATGTGTCCCCGTTCCGCGCTGACCGATGGGTGTCGTGGTTGCCGAAGCGTCTTCTTTCCACACATACGAAACACCAGGCAGTGTCCGCGCACGCGCCCAATCCCAACCCTGAACGAGATGCAGATACCCACCAACAGCGAAGGCCAGCAGGAGTATCCAAAACAACTTCTTCATCCGTTTTGATCCCAGGACTTCCGTCCTTTTTTGATGTCAGCGAGCAAAAACCGAACGCCCGTATTATCTTTCGGGTTCAGTTTCAAGATCGCGTTAAACCGCTTCTCAGCTTCTTTTACGTCGCCGCGGCGGAAGGCGACGAGCGCCTGGCCGTGCATAGCGCGCAGTAGCGTGCGGTCGTGCGCCGATCCCCAATCGACGTGCGTTGGAAGTTTTTTTCCTTTGTAGAACTTGAGCGCAATCCCGTAGGCCTTTTCATGCAACGCTTCAGCTTCATCCAGAC
>CAZKMF010000105.1:0-4454 GCA_964553975.1 uncultured Gammaproteobacteria bacterium
CATGACGATCGTCGGCTCGTTAGCGACGAAGTCTTCGGCGGAGAATTCTTTCACGCCGTGGGCGACGATCTGCGTCAAACGATCCGTCGCGTATTTTTCGCGGAGCGCTTTCACTTCGTCTTTGATGATGGACAGAATGCGTTTCGGGGATTCCAAAATCGCTTCGAGTTCTTTGATGAGCTCAAGCTTTTCTTTCAACTCGTCGGTAATCTTCTTGGCTTCGAGGTTGGCGAGCTGCTGAAGGCGCATGTCGAGAACGGCCTGCGCTTGGATGTCGTCCAATTTGAACTTGGATTTCAAGTTCGTCTTGGCTTCATCCTTGTCTTTCGAGGATTTGATCGTCTTGATGACGGCGTCGAGATTGTCGAGCGCGATCTTCAACCCCTTCAAAATGTGGGCGCGTTCCTTGGCGCGTGCGAGGTCGAAGGCGGTACGGCGGCGGACGACTTCCTGACGATGCTTCACGTAGGCTTCGAGCACCGCTTTCAAGTTCATAATGCGGGGCTGAATGCCGCCGTCGAGCGCCAGCATGTTGACGTGGAAGGTCTCCTGCAGCTGCGTCATGCTGAAGAGTTTGTTGAGCACCTTCTTCGGATAGGCGTCGCGCTTCAATTCAATGACGACGCGCACGCCTTCCTTGTTGGATTCGTCGCGCAGGTCCTTGATGCCTTCGATTTTCTTTTCACGAACCAAGTCGGCAATCTTTTCGATCATCGCGGCCTTGTTCACCTGATACGGCACTTCGCCGACGATGATGTTGAAGCCGCTCTTGGTTTCGACGATCTCCGTCTTGGCGCGCATGACGATGCCGCCCTTGCCGGTCGCGTAGGCTTTGCGGATTTCTTTGGCGTCGTAAATGATGCCGCCTGTCGGGAAGTCGGGGCCTTTGACGAATTGGCAAAGGTCTTCGACGGAGCAGTCCTTGTTTTCAATAAGATGCACGACCGCGTCGCAAATTTCGCCGACGTTATGCGGCGGAATGTTGGTGGCCATGCCGACGGCGATGCCGAGCGTGCCGTTGATGAGCAGGTTCGGAAGGCGGGCCGGGAGCACGGTCGGTTCCTTGTGCGCGCCGTCGTAGTTCGGCACAAAGTCGACGGTGTCGCGCTCGATGTCCTGCAGCATTTCTTCGGAAATGCCGTGGAGCTTGGCTTCCGTGTAACGCATGGCGGCGGCCGAGTCGCCGTCCATCGAACCGAAGTTGCCTTGGCCGTGGACGAGTGGCGCGCGCATCGCGAAATCCTGCGCCATGCGGACCATGGAGTCATAAATGGCGGCGTCGCCGTGCGGGTGGTACTTGGCCATGACTTCACCGACCACGTTCGCCGACTTGCGGAACTTGGCTCCGGGGCGCAGGCCGATCGACCACATCGCATACAAAATGCGGCGGTGAACCGGCTTCAAACCGTCGCGCACGTCCGGAAGGGCGCGGCTGACGATAACGGACATGGCGTAGTCCAAATACGAATCCTGCACTTCATCGACGATCGAACGAGCTTCGAGTCGGCCGACGTTCATGGAGTCGATGGAAATCTGTTCGGGAGGGATCTTCATAGAGGTTCAGGGCGTTTCAGTGGTCGCGCTCGCGGAAGCGGCCGCGCCGGATTCGATTTTTGATTTCAGCGCGGCGACGGCGGCCGTTTGTTCGGCGTGCGCTTTGCTGATCGATGAAATTTTTTTCGTCACGTCGAGCAGCGTCGTCTGGAGCGGAGCGGCGCGCGTGATCACGCCGTCGGCGACGATCGACCAGCGAGGCGCGTCTTCCGGATGCGTGCCGATGTCTTGATAGCGGAGCGTCAGCGCGTAGAGACCGGTGATGAGCAGCATCGAGCCGCCAACCAAACCGCCAAGGAGCAACTCCTGGCGGAGCTTGGAACGCGGCGGCTTGTGCGCGAGGTGCGGCATCAGGCTTTCGAGAGAAGCACGACGAACGTTTCGCCCTGCGGCAAATCTTTCTTGGTGACTTTCCACTTATCGGTCTCGATGCTTTTCGCGCCGATTTCTTTGACGAACGGTTCGACACCGGTCGCCGAAAGCGTGACGCCTTCCATCTTATAGTGCATCGGAATGACGACGCGCGGTTCGAGGCGCGTGACGAGTTCAGCCGCGTCGGACGCGGAGAGGACGTCTCCCCCGCCGACAGGGATCATGAGCACGTCGACCTCGCCGATCTGCGCGAGCTGATCGTCCGTGAGCGGCTTGTCGAGTCCGCCGAGGTGCACGACACGCACGTCGTCGATAAGGTAGTGGTACATCGTGTTCTTGTTCGAAGAAGCGATGCCATAGATCGGAATGCCGCGGACTTCGTATTCGCCGGGATGCTCGACGAGGAACGCTTTCTCGCCGGCAGCCTCGATATTGTTGTGATGCTCGTGGGCGCCGCGGCTGATCGTGACAACGTCCGCGTTCAAATTGCGCGGAAGCTTTCCGACCTTGTCCGAATACGGATCGGTCACGAGTGAGACTTCATCGTTGCCGATTTTGGTCGTGATCTTGAAGCAAGAAACACCGAAAAACTGAATCGTCATGGGAAGCGGCGTAAGGCTGTTTTTACGTGCCTACTTTAGCATCGCGCCGCGAGCGCGGCAAGGGGCCGACGAAACAAAAAAGACGCCCTTATCCCATGAAGAGCGTCCACACAGACGACGGCTTGAGGCCGGTGAAGCAGATGACGAATTGCACGGCGGACAACAGACAGATTACGATGCCCGCAACCAAGAACAGGCGGCGATAGGACCCGCGATGCTGGAGGCATCCGAGGGCGAAGAGCGCCTCGAACACTGCAATGAGCAGCGTCGGAAAGAAGAGGCCGACTGCGACAGCGAGTGTGCCGACGCATAGGACCGTCGATCGCTTCGGGCGGGCGCGCGGCTGCCCTTCGGAACGTTCGATATGCATGCGTGCCTCCTTGCAAACCTTGAAACGACGATACGTTCGCTTTGACGCGCCGTCAACCACGATCAATCAAAAACCCCGCGCATGCGGGGTTTTCATCTCTTACTTCTTCAGCGTGCCAATCTTGAACCCGGCGAGTTCAGAAGCAGGGCGCGCTTGGCCGCCGTGCTGGTTGTCGAATGCCGGGCTTCCGTCTTTTCCGCAGAGCGAAAGGATCGGGCCGCTGCCGCCAGGGTGCTGGCTGATCCAACCCGTGACGTCGTAGACACTGCCGTTGATGGCCGTCCAGCAGCTCTTGCTGTCCTTGTGCAAGGCGATTTCGGCCAAGGTGTAGCTCTTCACGGCCGTTCCGGGCGCCGGGGTAGGTGCGGGTGTCGTCGGAGGCGTGACGGTTCCCTTGTTGTCATCATCCCCTTCATCTTCCTTGTCTCCGTCTTCATCCTTATCGCGATCCTCGTTCGTGCCGGCGGCGCGGTCCTCATCCTTCTTAACCTCCGAGTCGCTCTTGTCCTTCGAAGGACTTTCTCCGCGCTCTTCCTGCTGCGTTCCGCTCGCGGACTGAAGCGCGTCCTTTATAAGAGCGCTATTCTCGCAACCCGCGCCGACCAGCAAAAAAGCGGCGGCCAGGGCAATCACGTACTTTTTCATAATAAAACGAGATGTAGGATTATCGCTTTTAGCGTATACCAACGCGCAAGAATTAAAAAGACGCCACGATGCACGTACAGTGCATGTGACGTCGCAGAGGGCGCGATCTTACAGACAGATGCGGTCGCCCTAGCCCTCGTTGATCTTCGCGACGGGGATGTCCAGCCGCTTCAGACGTTCGGCGAGCCAGTTCCGGCCCTCGGGGGTGATCTTCATGATCACACCTGTGATGTCCGGCGGCACGTGCCTGGGCTCGAGCTTCTCGAGGCTGATCAAGCCCTTGTCCTGGAGCTGAAGGGCGAACTGCCACTGCCGATCCAAGGGAACAAGGTGCTCAGACAGCAGCAGCGTCACTCCGGGGCGAGCGACGGCTTGCCCGTCGCTATATGAGTCGAGCGTGCGGAGGATCCTGGCGGCACACCAGGCCCACTTTTCCCTCCGGTACTTGAACAGCAGGCCGACGAAGACGGCGATCACGAGAAGACCGCCCCAGATCGGACCGAAGACCGGGATGGCCAGCAAGCCAACGACGAACACCACGGGCAGAAAGAGCTTTTTCAAGGGGTTTTCTCCTGGTTGGACCCTCGTTTCTTAGCGAAAAGTCGGGGTCTTGTCAATTCTCCCTCATTCCCCTATACTCCGAGCGGACAAACAGGGGCCATCGGGCGGCTCCTTCATTAATTCTTAAGAGGCCCGAATTTATTTAGGTAAAACTTTATTCTTAATGCTCCTATGTCAGAAACCAAAACCTCCAAACTCGACCTTAAAACCCTGCTCGAAGACAAGGGCTGGCTGAACATTCCGAAGGTCGGAGACGTCGTCAAAGGCATCATCATTTCGCTCTCCAAGAACGAGATCCGCATCGATATCGAAGGCTATAAAACGGGCGTCGTCCGCGGCCGCGAACTTTT
>CAZKMF010000106.1:0-3903 GCA_964553975.1 uncultured Gammaproteobacteria bacterium
CTACTCGCACCGTTTCGTCGCTTCAGCGATCGCCAAGTGCGGTGCCGATGTCTATCACGGCACGACCGGCAGCTTGCCGATGGGGTATCGCGGACGCAGCGTCGTGACGGTGCATGATCTCGCTATCTATCTTCATCCCGAATGGTTTCCGGGCGGTCAGTTTTTCTCGCGGCGCTTCGTTGTGCCGGCCAGCGTGCGGCGGGCGGCCAAGGTGATTGCTGTTTCCCAAGCGACGAAGACGGATGTGCAAAAAATATTCGCCACGCCCGCGGAAAAAATTGCGGTCGTGTACGAAGGCGTCGAACCGCCGCCGCCCGATTCTTGGGAAGCCTCATCGGCGCGCAAGAAACCGTATCTGTTGTATCTCGGCACGATCGAGCCGCGAAAAAACGTCGTCGGACTCGTGCAGGCGTACGCCTCGCTTGCCAAGCGTTTTCCGCGATTGATCGGAGATACCGAACTGGTACTCGCAGGAGCACGCGGTTGGAAATCCGAACCGGCTTTCAAGGCGATCGAGGAAGCAAATCGCGCGTTTGGAAATTCCGGTCCGCGCGTGCAGGTACTCGGTTATGTTTCGGAAGCGGAAAAGCCGGCGCTCATGGCGCACGCGACGGCGTTTGTTTTTCCCAGTTTATATGAAGGTTTCGGTCTTCCCGTTCTTGAAGCGATGAATCTCGGCGTGCCGGTGATCACCTCGAGTCTCTCGTCATTGCCGGAAATCGCCGGACGCGGCGCGGCGCTGCTCGTCGACCCCGCCAACCCGGCGGAACTCTCCTTGGCCCTGAAACACCTGCTTGAAGATCCGGCCAAACGCGCCGAGCTTGGCCGACGGGGTATGGAGCGTTCGACCGACTTCCGCTGGGACAAAACGGCAGGAGAAACGCTCGAGGTGTATGAAGAGGCGTTCAAACTGAATCGTTGAACAAAAAGACCCTCACCTTTCGGTGGGGGTCTTTTGGTTGCGGGAGCGGGACTCGAACCCGCGACCTCGAGGTTATGGGCCTCGCGAGCTGCCAACTGCTCTATCCCGCGTCGTGGTGGGACTATACGGTATTGGCCGATTGGCGTCAAGGTCGGGTCGTGAAGGGGTTTCTACGCAGATGGATAAAAGAAAAACGCCCATCAAAAGTGATGATGGACGTCGTGTGCGGTATCAGCGGTCGAGCTGCTTGCCCAGGATCTTCCTGAGCTTGCGGAGCGCGTCGTTCTGGACCTGGCGGATGCGCTCGCGGCTGACGCAATACGCGTCGCCGATATCGCGAAGCGTGCGCTCTTCGCCGTTGCTTCCGTCGAAGCCGAAGCGCTGCACAAGGATGTCGCGCTCGATCGGCGAGAGTGTTCTGAGGGCCTCTCGGAGAAGCGCGCTCGCGCGTCCTTCCACGATCGTGGCCCAGGCGTCGGTCTCTTCGGAGGTGGCCGGCACGAAGTCATGCAGACTCTCGGTACCGTCCGATGTGATCGGGCGGTCGAGCGAATCCGGCTGCGCGAACTCGATCGCAAGTCGTCGGATTTTTTCGACCGGCACCTTGAGTCTCTTGGCGACCTCTTCGTCGGAAGGGGGACGGCCGTTCTTGTCCGGCATCTCCTTGCGCGCCTTGGCCACCTTGCCGTGCAGCTCGATGAGGTGCACGGGCAGACGGATCTCGCGACCCTTGTCGGCGATCGCTCGGCCAATCGCGTGGCGGATCCACCACGTCGCGTAGGTCGAGAAGCGGTAGCCCTTGCGATAGTCGAAGCGGGTCGCGGCATGGATCAGTCCGAGGTTGCCCTCTTGGATGAGATCCGGAAGCTTGATCGATCCGAAGTTGTACTTCTTCGCGATGCTGACCACGAGACGGAGGTTGGCCTCAATCAAGTGCTTCTTGTGAGCGGCCGCCTCCTTGTTCGTCTCGATGAGCGCCACGAACGTCTCTTGGCCGTTCTCGCCGTCCTTGTCGCTGCCGTAGAAGCGGTTGACGAGATCGTTCTCGAGTCGCGCGCCCGTCAGCTTGCGCGGATTGAACTCCGTGAGATACGCCGCTGCCTTGGCTTTCGTTTCGGCAGTGACGTTCCTTCTGCGCAGGAGAGTCTCGTTGTGTCTCAGTTTCCCGATGACATCAGCGACGACGCTGTGCATCATGTCACGGGAGATCTCGAGCTCTTGCTTGCCGGTGAGCAGCTTCTCGCCGTGCTCGAGGCCGTGGAAGTAGGCATCGAGATCGGTACCTTCCCGGGGCGACTTTTCACGCCCAGGTTCTTCGACGGCGTCGTGCTCGGTGTCTTCGTCTTCGTCTGCGTCGGAGGCGTATGCCGTTTCCGTGACCCGCTTGGCGCGGGCGACGCGTCCGTTGGGGCGGGTCTTGTGCGTGGTGCGGGCCATGGGATTTCTCCTCGGCTGGTCTTGGGGATAGAAGGAGCGACCCTTTTTTCTATCAGAAACGGGGGAGGAGGTCAAGCTTGCCAGCGGCAGGGCTTTTTGCTAGCATACGGGCGGTATAGACCCGTGGCGGGGTAGCTCAGTTGGTTAGAGCGTGGGACTCATAAGCCCAAGGTCGAGGGTTCAACTCCCTCTCCCGCTACCAAGAACAGCGCTTCATGTAATGGAGCGCTTTTCTTTATTGTCTTGGGCTTGAGCGCAAGGTCACATCCTCGTGATCGCTCCGCTTCGCTACGCCCCGCTGAAGCCCAAGGTCGAGGGTTCAACTCCCTCTCCCGCTACCAAGAACAGCGCTTCATGTAATGGAGCGCTTTTCTTTATTTTCTAAGCTTGAGCGGCCGGAGAGTTTTTGTAATGAAAAACCCGACATGCCGTCGGGTTCTGCTTCAGAAGCAGGGTGTGGAGATGACCAGACGAAGTCCGAGGAGCGTCGTGGCCATGTCGCCAGTGATGGGGCGGGCCGTGGGCGGCACACTCTCTTCCGAGGTGCACGCGTCCCACTCGTCGAAGTAGTAGGCGTGCGTGATGACGATCAGCATCGTGTCGCTCGGTACGGCGGCACAGACGCTCTCCTCATCATACCCAACTACGTGGTTTTCGCCGAGCGCCGAAGCATCACTGATGACGATCACGAAACGCGCGGCGTCCTGTCTCGTGCCGAGCGCGGCGTCGTAGGCGCCACTCAGCACCTTTTGCGCCGCGTAGTGCATTGGCTCGTGTGAACTGCCATCCGCGATGACGGTCGCCATGACCTCGTTGAACGCTTCGTATCCCGAGAGCGGCCAGTTGACGCTGACGCCATCCGGGTCGTTATCGGTGGTGGGGTTCACGAGGCCGAAGTGGACGCTCGGGTTCTGTCCGATATCGGCCGCCCAAGCCATGACACCTTCGACGACCGCGTCGATCAGGTTGTTCATCGAGAAGGATCGGTCGAGGACGAAGATGATGTCCGCCTTGAACGGGTGCGGCGGCTCGCAGACCCCCGCATCGTTCCAGTTGTTGTCCGGACAGGCATCGCAATCGTTGTCGTCGCCGTCACAGAGCAGTAGGCCGTTCTCAGCGACCGGCGGCTGCTCGCCGCGGCATTCCTCCGGATAGGCGCCGTTCTGACACGTTCGGTGACCGACCTTGCAGAGGCCGACATTCTCCGTCCCGGGCGGCCCGCTGTAGCAACTCTCGGTGAGCGGAGTGCCGGGTCCAGGGGCGGGACCGGTCGTATCGAGATGTCCGTCGCAGTCGTCGTCGAGGCCGTTGCAGATTTCCGGTCCCGAGCAGTTCGGGATCGTGCAGAATCCGTCGGCACAGACGGTGCGATTGTCGGTGCAGCCGGTACCTTCGATCGGATCGCAGGTCTCGGTTGCGTCGAGGTCGGGACGGATGCATTGACCCGTCGCGGCGACGCAGGCCGTGCCGGGGTCGCAGGCGTCGGCGACGTTTCCGTTGCCAGCGCAGGCACACTGTCCGTCGACACAGGCGTTGGTCTCCGG
>CAZKMF010000107.1:0-10147 GCA_964553975.1 uncultured Gammaproteobacteria bacterium
TCCGATTCCTCATAACGGTTGCCGGCCTCCGAAACCGCGCCGCGTGTAAAATATGGGACGCAACACCGAACCCAAATGCAAACAGTGCCGGCGCGAAGGCGAGAAACTCTATCTCAAAGGTGAGAAGTGTCTCGGTCCGAAGTGCCCGGTCACCCGCCGCGCGTTCCCTCCGGGCCAGCACGGTCCGACTTCTCGCGCCAAAATCACGCCGTACGGCGTGCAGCTGCGCCAGAAGCAGAAAGCCAAGCGCATCTACGGCCTGATGGAAAAGCAGTTCGAGAACTACTTCATGAAAGCCGCCAGCCGCCAGGGCGACACCGGCGTCTTCCTGAAACAGTTCCTGGAAATGCGTTTTGACAACATCGCCTTCCGCCTCGGATTCGCCAAGAGCCGCGCCCAGGCCCGCCAGCTGGTCGGCCACGGTCTCCTCGCGGTCAACGGCAAGTCGGTCGACATCCCGTCGTACCAGCTCCGCGCCGGCGACATCGTCACCATCAAGGAAAACAAGATCAACAAGGGCGCGTTCAAAGAAATCAAAGACCGCCTCTCCAAGCACCAGGCACCGGGTTGGCTCACGGTCGACGCCGCGAACGCCACCGGCAAGGTCATCAACCGCCCGACGGCCGAGGAGCTCGAACAGAGCTTCGACGCCAAGCTGATCGTCGAATTCTACTCTCGCTAATCATTGGCCCGTCCCGTCGCCGCGCGGCGATTGCTGATCTGTCGCGCCGCGTGCCGCTGGACTCCAACCAACTATGGAAGACATCCTTCTTCCGTCGAAGATCGAAATCGTCCCGAGCGGTCGTGAAAACGAATCCCTGCTCGTGATGGAACCGTTCTTCCACGGCTACGGCCACACGGTCGGCAACGCTCTTCGCCGGGTGCTGCTCTCGTCCCTTCAGGGCGCCGCGGTCATCGCTGTGAAGATCAAAGGCGCGTCGCACGAGTTCCAGGCCATCCCGAACGTCAAAGAAGACGTTCTCGAAATCATCCTGAACCTCAAGCAGCTCCGCCTGAAGGTTTACTCCGATGAACCGGTCAAGCTGACGCTTCACGCCAAGGGCGATAAGAAGGTCACGGGCAAGGACATCGCGCCGAACTCCGACGTCGAGGTTGCGAACCCGAACCTCCACATCGCGACGATTACCGACAAGTCCGGCGAGCTCGAAATGGAGATCACCGTGGCTAAGGGCCGCGGCTATGTCCCGACCGAAGAACGCGGCAAGGAGAAAGCGGAACTCGGCACCATTGCCGTCGACGCGCTCTACAGCCCGATTCGCTCCGTCGGTTACAAAGTGGACGACGTCCGCGTCGGCCAGGTCACGAACTACGACAAGCTCACCCTCACGATCGAGACCGACGGTACGGTGGACGCCGACGAGGCCATCCGCCAGTCCGCCAAGATCCTGATCGACCACTTCTCCCTCCTGACCGGCCTCGCGGCTGGCGAAGAGGCTCCGGCTAAGGCCGAAGTTTCGGAGGAAGAGGAAACGGAAGAAGAGACCGAAGAAGATTCTGAAACCTCCGCCGACGGAGAAGAGAAGCCCAAAAAGAAAAAGGCTTCCAAAAAGAAATAAGTATGCGTCATCGCGTTAAAGGAGCCATCTTGAGCCGAACGAAAGGGCCGCGCACCGCGCTGCTCCGCAATTTGGCGACCTCCGTCGTTTTGTACGAGAAGGTCAGGACCACCAAGGCGAAGGCGAAATTCGTCCGTCCTTTGGTCGAGAAGGCGATCACGATCGGCCGCGTCGGTACGCTCGCGTCCCGCCGCCAGCTGCATACGATGTTCACTCTCGAGAACGCGATCAAAAAGATCGTCGAAGAGCTCGGCCCCAAGTATAAGGGCCGTGCCGGCGGTTATACGCGTGTCACGCCTCTCAAGCGCCGCGAAGGTGACGCTGCCGAGATGGTGATGATTGAACTGGTGTAAACCTATGCCGAGCACTCCCATCAACCGCAAATCCGTCGAGATCGACGCCGCCGGCCAGTCCGTCGGCCGTCTCGCCACCCAAATCGCCCGCATTTTGATCGGCAAGCACAAGCCGACCTACACGCCGAACATCGACGGTGGCGACACCGTCCGCGTCAAGAACGCCAACAAGCTCGTTCTGACCGGCAACAAGACCGAGTCGAAGCTCTACTACCACTACTCGCAGTACCCGGGCGGCATGAAGACGCGTTCCGCCAAGATCCTCATGGTCAAAGATCCGGGCAAGGTTCTCCGCTACGCCGTCGACCGCATGCTCCCGAAGAACACGCTGCGCGCGCGTCGCATCAAGCGCCTGACGATCATCAAATAAGCGCTATGACGACGAAGAAAGAAACAACCGCAAAACCCGTCCCGACCAAGGCGTCGGGAAAGCCCGTCGCCAAGAAGGTCGCGAAGGCCGACGCGCCGAAGAAGCATCACACGAGCCATGAGGCGTCCGGCAAGTACGTCTACGCCCTCGGCCGCCGCAAGAGCGGCGTCGCCATGGTGCGCGTCTACCTCTCCGGCAAAGGCGTGATCACCGTCAACTCCAAGCCGATGAAGGAATTCTTCCCGGTCGAGGATCTCCAGGACGCGATCCTGGTGCCCCTCAAGGCCGTCGGCATGGACGCGACGACGGACGTGGTCGCTTCCACCCACGGTGGCGGCATCCGCGGCCAGGCTGACGCCGTCAAACTCGGCATCGCCCGCGCCCTCCTGGTCCACAACCCCGATTTCCGCGCCACCCTGAAACCCCTCGGCGTCCTGACCCGCGACCCGCGCGAAAAGGAACGCAAGAAGTACGGTCTCAAGAAAGCTCGCAAGTCTCCGCAGTGGGCAAAGCGTTAACTCGCTTGCGCATCATGCGAAGAAAACCGCTCCGAAAGGGGCGGTTTTCTATAAAAAAGTTATCCACATAACATTAATGCCGCAAGACGTGGATCTTGTGGTACACTTCATTCGTTAGATCAGGGTACACAATACGTTGATCTAACGGCAGATGCACCGAAGATCGAAAGACGCGACGTCGAAACGCGCGAAATCACTTTAACCGCTTTGTTGGTCGATGCTTCATGGGGACGCCCCCATGAGAAATCGTGGGGTTTCGAAAATCGAGTAATCGATTTGCGCAACCCTGGAGCATCTGCCAATCCAGCGGTTTTATTGTGCCTTTAAAACTCATGATCTCTGCGGCAACTGTGGTGAGGCTAACCATCATCGGTAGGTCAGTCGAGCGTCCGGGGACCGATGGCTCTGTTATGGACATCGACTAGAAAGGAGGCTCTTCTCCACAATGAGTCGCATCTTGTTCGTCAAAGACGGTTACGTTTTTACAAACGCTATCCGTCGGTACGGCAAGCTGGTCTTCAAAGCGAATGGTGGGTTCTTCAGGTTCCCGCTCTACGCTAAGAAGATCGACGAGAACGAAGAAGATCAGGTGACCACCACCTGATCTTCGCGGAACGATTGATATCTTATTCAATCTCACCGCAGTTGCTGCGGAGATCATGAACAAGCGGCATCTCTGCCGCAGGACAACACCACGTATTCATGGAACTGTCCTTCAGAGAGATTTATGAGCTTCGGTGCTCCGTCATCGGCGGGTTAAATCCCACCACGACCATGGCTAAGATCAAAGTTGTGCGCGATACGCGTAGCGGGCAGTTTGTACCTGCTCGTGAAGCGACACGCCGTCCTTCGACCACCGTGACCGAGACCATCAAGAAATAAGATAGGGTACCGCTAGAACAGACCTAATCTAGTTTCCGACAGAGCACGCGGGAGACGCGGCACTCGTCAGATGGCGGAGCACCGAAGCTCATCGGAACGATCCAATCTTACGAGAGTTGGATCGTTTCTTTTTTTTTGGCTAAAAATACAGTACCAATGAACAAACAAATGCTCTTGTGGGCGTGGCGGCACTTTACTTTGGTCCTATCCGGGCGTCAAGCCTTATATTTTCAGGACTTTTTTATCACGTGCAGTATAACACAGATGCTGCCCGTGTCTGTGAATAACTTGAAGTTATACGTCAGGTTTTTCAAATCGACATTCGGAGTCCTTATACCACAACACACCGCTCATCCACCCGGCAGGACTTGGGTGTCATCGGTGTTGGAATGTCCGTATGAAGACAGCGCTTACGCCCTCGCTTTGGGCAAAGCGCTAGCAGCGTTTCCCGCAGCTTGTCCTACGTAGCCCGAAGGGCGAAGTGGGATAGGCAAAGCATTAAACCGCTGGTGTCCAAAGTATGCAAAACCGCCTCAAAAGGGCGGCTTTGTTTGTAAACCAAATTTGACACGATCAGTATCTGCGCTATAGTTAGCGTAATATATCAAACCAATGAATTTTTTGATCAAAGTCGTCCGTTCCGCTCTGATTTCATTGGTTGTTCTGATGGTATTGCCAATGTCGGCTGATGCTTATGTCAGCGTGAAGGGCTATACTCGGAAAAATGGTACGTATGTTGCTCCGTACGTACGGAGCAACCCGAACGGTTTGAAGTACGACAATTACAGCTACAAGCCGAGTCAAGGTCTTTATAATCCCAGCTACGGCACAAAGGGGACTACTTGGGACACACCAACGTATATCACTGACCCAGATTACTACATCGGTAAGAGTCTTTACGATTCAAAATCGACCGGTGCAAGCTCGTTGTATAAGTTACCGACTTATATTCCGACCTATACCCCGACGTACATTCCGAGCTACACGACGCCAACACTCCCAAGCTACGTTACGCCATCGGTGCCCACCTATACTTCGCCTAGCGATCGTGCTTCCAATACAACTGCAATGCAAAACGGAGTCTGCGCCGGGAACGCAGCTTTTGATATTGCTACGGGTGCATGCAAATGCCTCCACGGCTATTTTGGAGACTCTTGTATGGCAGGCGCGGAGTATTGTGTCCAAAAGCACGGATCAACTTTTCAATACGATTATCCGAGTGATCAGTGCGTGTGCAAGACAGGTTATATCAAAAACTCTTCTGGTCAATGTGTATCACAAGCAGATTCCTGTCTGAAGTACGGTGCTAATATTTACTATGACACCGTCACTAGACAGTGCACGTGTAATAGCGGTTACTTCTTCGATGAAGACGTATCGGGTTGTGTTGATGGAAATACTGTCTGTAGGAAATCTTACGGTGCAAATGCTGGCTATAACTCGTTGAGCAACAAGTGTGAGACCTGTGCCAGTGGATACACGTACAGCAACGGTTCCTGTCTTCCTGTACAGAAGAATGCGGTGGCAGAAAAACAGATATGTGGCCGTGGATTCGTTATGAACTCCAAAGGTAATTGCCTCCCAGTTCCTGTGAACGCGCACGCGGTAACCGGAAGCAAAACAGATCTCTGGGTGTGTAATGATGGCTACATCGAGATCGGGAATGGGTGCTACACGATCAAGTAATAGGTAACCGCCTCCACCAGAGGCGGTTTTCTTATTGTCTATATCCGGAAACAAAAAACGCACCCGGACGGCATGAGCGAGTGCGCTCGTTGCCGCACGGGTGCGCGAGTTACGACTTGCTACGGGAGACGGCCTGCTCGATGCGGGTCTTCTCGCTGTCGAGGAGCTTCCGGTCGTACTTCCTGATGGCGGCGAGCCACTCGTCGAGGCTCGTGTGTTTGTCCGTCCAGCAGGCGACGATGCGGTCGAGGTCCTCGTCCGTTGCGTAGCGCCGGTAGAAGGTACCGACGTTCTCGTAGTGGTGCTCCTGTCCGACCAGGGTCTCGATGTGGCCGGCGCAACAGGCCTTCGCCGCACCGTGACGCAGCTCCGCGATGGTCATGTGATGAGCTTCGTCTTCCGCCTTTTCGCGGTAATTCAGCTCGATCTCCTCGCTTCCTCCTGGCCGCACGATGCGGCGAAGGACCAGCTTTCCAGTTTCGGGGATCCACTTTTCTTGCGTCATCGGGTCTGCCTCCAGCAATGGGCAAAAGAAGGTGCAGGAGAGGGCGGGTTTCGTTCCACAATGGCCATTTATGGGCCTATGTGACGTGTATTTATAGTATATTTCAAGGAAAATGTCAATCTAACCGCCTCATCGGAGGCGGTTTTCTTTTTTTCATACACCGGGAAACGAAAAACGCACCCGGACGGCACGAGCGAGTGCGCTCGTTGCCGCGCGGGTGCGCGAGGGTCGTCAGGTGACGAGGTGTGGGAACTGCTTCTTCAAGTCCGCCATCGTGAACTCGCTGAACGGGGGATCACTGTCGTCCCCGTAGCGCTTGGCGTACTCCTTGACCTTCTCGACCTCCTTCGGACCGAAGCTGTAGACGCAGGCGTTATAGCCCTGCTCGCGGTTGGTGCAGTCCTTCATGTGCATCGTCTCACCACCGCCGTAGAAGCTGGTCTTGCACGTCGGGCACGTCCAGTATCCGTAGGAGATGGTGTGGCTGGGATCGTAGGCGAGCATACGCTTGGTCATTGGACCTCCTGTGGGCTGTGAGGTGCGGAAGTCTGCTCAGTTCGCGGTCGGGGAGACGGCGACGTCCGGGGTCGCGATCGGCGCCGGCGTGTTCTTGTTGACGCCGCGGGGCGTGTCCTGGCCGGCCAGGAGCGGTCGGAGCCAGCGCGCGAGCTGCGAGAGGTTGGGTGCCTTGGCGGTGACCGTCAGGGAGCGGACCGCCGCCTTGTTACCGCCCTGGTTGATCGCGTCGGCGACGAAGCGCCCGTGCACGTAGCTGCCGGAGCGCACCCTGCCCATTACCTCGACGTTGGTGAAGACCTCCTTGTAGGTGACGCGCTCGACGTGCGGGCGCAGCTCGGGGTGGATCGGGTCGTGGAAGCTTGGATGGGCGAAGTAGTACGTGCCCCCTTCGCAGTGCAGGTTGACCCGCGCTCCGTTCGAGAGCTCCTTGTAGTGGCAATCGGGGTGCTTGCCGGTGGGAATGAACGTGTGGTGGAGATAGACGCGAATGGTCATGGTCGGACTCCTCACCCCTTGATCGTCAGGAGGTTTTACCTCCCGTACGTCGCAGGTATGCGGTGGCGGCCTTGCGGGCCGGTCAGCGGGGAACATCCCCGTTTTGACCCGCTACGCTATCACGTTTTTAAGAAAATGTCAATCTTTACAGGTCTGATTCTCCCATGAGGATTGACAAAACCACGTATTCGTGCTATAGTTACCCGTTCGAAAATTCCTGTTTGTTCTGAACAGGTCATCCTGCGGAGCCGATTGGCGCTGCAAGATCAGGGGTCGTCTCTGCCCACCCAGAGAGCGTACGAGCGAGAGGATCACAGCACATGAGCACCCGGTTCAAGCTCGAGTTCAACGTCCTCGCCATCACGGACAGCGCCAAGGTCCAGGAGAAGCTCACGAGCGTCGTGCGCGTGGAGCGCATCGAGAAGCAGCCCGTCATCATCGACGTGCAGATCCAGGCGCGCGATCCGCGCACGGGCAAGCCGACCAACCTGAGCCTGGTCACGCGCACGCTGTACGTGCAGCGCGTCCGGTACGAGGATGGGTCCTACCACAACTGGCTGATCGAGGGCCTGACCTCGGCCGGCGAGAAGTTCGAGGGGTTCATCACGACCAGCGGGCGCAGCGAGGTGCCCGGCTGGCTCGGCTACATGTAGCCGACTCCGCACCCGCGACACGAAGAGCATCCCTCGCTCTCGCGTCGCGGGTGCTCTTTGTTTTTAGCGTTACGAAAAACCCTCACGCGCGCGGCGGGAAGGTTTCAGAGGCGACGATGGGGAGCGAACCGTAGAGCATACGTTCGAAGGCGAGCATGGCGGCTTGTTTCTGGCCTTCGTCCGTCAACCAGACGCGGCTGACGCTGCGCTGGGCCCATCCCTTGGCGACGAGCGCGTCGGCTTCTTGCGAGATGCTCGCTTTGATCATCGGCCCGTTCGGGATGACCATGGGGCCGCCGTAGACGCATCGGTTCGCTCTCCAAGCGAACTTCACGTAGACCGTGACCAGCTTGTCAATGTCGACTTGCCGCCAACCGGTTTCGTGCAAATGATAGAGGAGCGCTTCGAGCATTTCTCCGCTCGTCGTGGCAATGACGCGCATGGCATCCTCCGGACAAGTCTGTTTCGAGCTTAGCGGCCAAAGACCGCCTCGGTCAAGGTTTGATTTTTCAGCCTGAATACGGCAAAATAAGGCTGATATGTCCGTCGCCCGGAATACCGCCGCCTTGCTTGTCGCTTCGGTCCTGCAGAAGGTCTTGGCTTTCGCGTATTTCGCGGTGATCGCTCGGTTGGCCGGCGTGACGAATACCGGCACGTACTTTTTCGCGCTCTCGTGGACGCTGATGTTTTCGATCGTGACCGACCTCGGTCTGACATCCGTTTTGATTCGTGAGTCGGCGCGCGACCATACGCGGGCGGAGACGGTCCTGAATCAAGTCTTGTCGCTCAAAGCGCCATTGATCGCGCTCGGCATGATCGTGTCGATCGTCGCTGCCTATCTTACCGGCACGAGAGGGGACGCGCTCTTCATGGTCGCGCTCGGCGCTTGCGTGCTGGCGCTCGACGCGATTTCCGTCACGTTTTACGGTTTGCTGCGCGGCCATCATGTTCTGGCCTACGAGGGGATTGGCCTCGTGATCGGCCAGTCGATCACGCTTGTGATCGGCGGTTTTTTGTTGATCACGGATGCGCCGCTCCCGCTCCTTATGTTCGCCATCATGGCCGGCAGTTTGTGGAACGCGATCGCGGCCTTCGTGATCGTACGCAAGAAATTACACATCCGCCCGCGTTTTTCCTGGGATCGAGCGCTCGCGCTAACGATCGTAAAGACGGCGATACCTTTCGGGTTGGCCGGTGCCTTCGTGAAAATTTACACCAACGTCGACGTCGTACTTCTGACAAAATTCGCCGGCACGCACGCCGCCGGACTCTACGCGGTGCCGTATAAACTGACGTTCGCCTTCCAGTTCATCCCGATGGCGTTTACGGCGGCGCTCTTCCCGGCTATGAGCCGCGCGTACGCGGAAGATAAAAGACAGCTCGGCGATTTGCTCTACAAGGCGCTTTGGTCGCTCTCGATTATCGTCGCGCCGATCATCGCCGGACTCGTCGCGCTCGGTCCGGAAATCGTGCGCACGATTTACGGACAAGCCTACGCGGCATCGATCTTGCCGACGCAATGGCTCGTCTTCACGCTCATCTTCATCTTCCTTGATTTTCCGATCGGCTCGCTCTTGAACGGTTCCGATCGGCAGATGACGCAGACGATGCTGATGGGTATCGCTATGATCGCGTCGCTGCTCTTGAACCTCACGCTGATTCCGGTTATGGGCGTGATGGGCGCGGTGATTGCGTCGGTTGTGAGTCATGCCGTGCTGATGATCGGCGGATTGATCGCAATCAACAAGTTCCTCGACTGGCCGCGTCTCAGGTTTTTTGGCTTGGCGCTGCGCGTGACGCTGGCCGCGACGGCGATGGGCGGGACGGTATGGTTCGCGAAAGCGCATCTTCCGTTCGTCGCTTCGATTGCGCTCGGCGGCTTGGCTTACGCCCTGTTCTCCTTTGTCTTTAGGACGGTCAGCGTGGCTGATCTGCGCGACCTCTTTGGCCGCGTCATGAAACGCGCCGCATGAACCTGCTTCTCGTCACCTACGAATACCCGCCGGACGTCGGCGGCGTCGCCAACTATCTCGGCGGACTTTTCAGTGCGATCCCGAACGCGCGCGTGTTGAAACTCAGACAACCGAAAGTGCCGTTCGCCTGGCTTTTGGATCTTCCCAAGCTCTGGCGCGCCGCCAAAACGGCTGACGTTGTTGTTGTTTCGCACCTTTTGCCGCTCGGCACGGCGGCGATGCTGCTTGGAAAACCGTACGTTGTGATCGTTCACGGCCTTGACCTGCGTCTCGCCAAGCGTAAAAAGGTTTTGGCTTCGCGCGTGCTGGCAAAGGCGAAACTCGTTGTCGCCAACAGTCGGTCGACGGCCGCGGAACTTCCGGCGTTCGGATTCGGGGCGGAGCGCGCGCTTGTCCTGACGCCGGCGATCGACGCGTTTTGGGAAACACTTGAAACGCAAGCGTCCGAAAAGCCGCGCGGCGCGGAAAAAACCGTGCTCGGCGTCGGGCGTTTCGTCGTGCGCAAGGGTTTTGACCGATTGATTCGTCTTCTGCCAAAACTGCGCGAGCGCTGCGGCGACGTGCTCTTGATTCTCGCTGGCGCCGGAACGGAAGAGAGGAATCTCAGGATGGAAGC
>CAZKMF010000108.1:0-2645 GCA_964553975.1 uncultured Gammaproteobacteria bacterium
GGGGTCAGTGATGACCAGGCGGTCCCCCGTTTTTTCGATCAGGGAGAGAAGGCGTTTGAGTGTTTCTTCCTTCATAGGCAAGGTCGTTAAGTGGCCACACTGTAGCGCAACGCGGCTGGGTGTCAACTCACGCGCTGGCAAGGTTGACAATTCCGGTCGCGCTGGCATACTCGGCGCATCCAAGGAGGAGAGATGCCGCTCATTCACGTGTGGAATTACAGTCCGAGTGAGGACGGAACTGCCCAAGGCAGGATGCCGAAGCTCTACTACGACCTCGGTCGCGCCTGCATGAGCGTGACCGAACTCGGGATCAAGGACGCGACCGATGTCCTGATTTCGAACCACGGCGCGGCCATCTGCGCCGATCCGGACGCCAAGACGGCGGCGGCGCTCGTGCTCATCGTCGATCTGCTCTACGACAAGCCCGAGCGCACGATCGAGATCAAGCGGAAGCTGGCCGAGGCCATCGGGCGCGCCGCGCACGAGGGCGTCGGCACGCGACGGCCCATCGAGGTCTTCGTTCGCACCTTCAATCCGCAGACCGAAGCTTCCTGGTTCAGCAACGGCTGACGCGCGACGTCGGCCGTTTTTCTTTTTGAAACAAAAACGCCCCGCGGATGCGGAGCGTTTTCGTGTTGAAGGCTTAACCCTTCTTCTTTCCTTCGAGGATCGCCATTTCGACGTTCTTCGGCACTTCTTCGTAGTGGTCGAAGGTCATCGAGTAGGAAGCGCGTCCTTGAGAGATCGAGCGCAGCTGGGTCGCGTAGCCGAACATTTCGGAGAGCGGGACCATCGCGTCGACAACTTTCACGGCGCCGCGATCGCGCATTTCCTGCACCTGACCGCGCTTCGAGTTGATGTCGCCGACGATGTCGCCCATGGCGGACTCCGGCATCAGGACTTCGACCTTCATGATCGGCTCGAGAAGAACCAATCCCGCCTTTTTACAGGCATCGACGAACGCCATCGAGCCAGCGATTTTGAAGGCGATTTCCGACGAGTCGACGTCGTGGTACGAACCGTCATAGACGGTCGCGACAACGTCGAGCAGCGGATAGCCGGCGAGCACGCCCTTCTGAGCGGTTTCGACGACGCCTTTTTCGATCGGCCTGATGAATTCTTTCGGAATCGAGCCGCCCTTGATTTCTTCGACGAACTCGACGCCCTTGCCGCGTTCGTTGGGCTTCACGCGCAGCCAGCAGTGGCCGTATTGGCCGCGACCGCCGGACTGCTTGATGTATTTACCTTCGGCTTCGGCTTCGCCGCGAATGGCTTCCTTGTAGGCAACCTGCGGCTTACCGACGTTGGCTTCGACTTTGAACTCGCGCCTCATGCGATCGACAATGATGTCGAGGTGAAGCTCGCCCATGCCGGCAATGATGGTTTGAGCGGTTTCTTCGTCTGAGCGGACGCGGAAGGTCGGGTCTTCTTCGGCGAGCTTCGAAAGCGCGACGCCCATCTTTTCCTGGTCGGCCTTGGTCTTCGGCTCGATGGCGAGCGAGATGACCGGCTCGGGGAAGACGATGGATTCGAGGAGGACCGGGCGGTTTTCGTCGCAGAGCGTGTGGCCGGTGAAGGTAGACTTCAAACCGACACCCGCAGCGATATCGCCGGCGTAGACCTGATCGACCTCTTCGCGCTCGTTGGCGTGAAGACGGACGATGCGGCCGAGGCGCTCGCGTTCACCTGTCGAGGTGTTGAGCACGTAGGAACCGGCCTTGATCGTGCCGGAGTAGACGCGGAAGAAGCAAAGCTTTCCGACGAACGGATCGGACGCGACTTTGAAAGCCAGCGCCGTGAACGGTTCGTTGTCGTCCGTTTTGACCAAAACTTCCTTGGAAGAATCGTCGACGTCATGTGCCTGGAGCGGCGGGACGTCGAGCGGGCACGGCAGGTAGTCAACAACGGCATCGAGCATCAGCTGCACACCCTTGTTCTTGAGCGCCGAGCCGCAGAGGACCGGGACGATCTTGAACTCAATGACAGCCTGGCGCAGCACGCGCTTCAAATCCGCGACGGGAATTTCTTCGCCGGCGAGATATTTGTTGAGCAGCGCTTCGTCGTTTTCGCAGATCGCTTCGACGAGCTTGGCACGCCATTCGGCGGCCTGCGCCGCGTACTCTTCGGGAATTTCAACGATGTCGACTTTCTGGCCGAGGTCGTCGCGGAAGAAATGCGCTTTGCGCTCGAGCAGGTCGATGATGCCGTTGAAGCCGTCTTCAACGCCGATCGGGAGCTGCGTCGGGTGCGCGTTCTTCGTGAGGCGATCGTGGATCGACTTCAAGTCTTTGTAGAAGTCGGCGCCGGTACGGTCGAGCTTGTTGATGAAGCAGAGGCGCGGAACTTTGTAGTCGTCCGCGTAGTGCCAGTTGGTTTCGGACTGCGGTTCGACGCCGGCGACGCCGTCAAAAATGACGCAGGCGCCGTCGAGAACGCGGAGCGAGCGCTTCACTTCGACCGTGAAGTCGATGTGTCCGGGGGTGTCGATCAAGTTGATGCGGTGGTCTTTCCAGAAGCAGGTCGTGGCGGCGGCGGTAATCGTGATGCCGCGCTCCTGTTCCTGTTCCATCCAGTCCATGGTAGCCGCGCCTTCGTGCACTTCGCCGATCTTGTGCTTCTTGCCGGTGTAGAACAACACGCGCTCG
>CAZKMF010000109.1:0-4634 GCA_964553975.1 uncultured Gammaproteobacteria bacterium
CTCATTGGTCTGGTGACCGTCATGCTGTTCATGCTGATCCACTATCGACTGCCCGGCTTGCTGGCTGACCTGGCATTGATTCTTTACTCGCTAACGGTCTTCGCCATCTTCCGGTTGCTGCCGGTAACGTTGACGCTGCCCGGCATTGCCGGTTTCATCTTGTCGGTCGGCGTAGCCGTTGACGCCAACATCCTGATCTTCGAGCGCATGAAGGAGGAGTTGAAGAACGGTCGCCCGCTCGACTCCGCCGTCGCCGAAGGTTTCAAGCGCGCCTGGACGTCGATCCGCGACTCCAACATCTCGTCGCTCCTCACCTGCGCGATTCTCTACACGTTCACTTCGAGCTCCGTGCGCGGCTTCTCCGTCACCCTGGCGCTCGGTATCGTTATCTCCTTGTTCTCCGCCATTACCGTCACGCGTTCGCTTTTGCGCCTCGTTGGTCCGTGGGCGATGAAGCACCGCTGGCTCTTCAAGTAAACGTATGCTGCGCATTACCCAACATCGCGCGAAGTTCTTCGTCCTCTCCGGCGTCCTCATGGCGTTATCCTTGGCTGCCTGGCTCTTTTGGGGCCTGAAGCCAGGTATCGACTTCACGGGAGGCTCGTTGATTGAAGTCGACTTCAGCAAAACCCGTCCTGAACCGTCCGCGCTCGTCGAGGCCGCCAAAGCCTCGCTTGGCAACCCCGGAGAAATCACCGCCCAGCCGCTCGGCGAAAAGGGAATGGTCGTGCGCATGCCCCCGATCGAAGAGGGCGCGCATCAGAAACTCCTCGCCGACCTGAAAAAAGACTACGACGTTGACGGCAACACGCTCGAAGAGAAGCAATTCCAGTCCGTCGGTCCGCTGATCGGCGCCGAACTCCGTAAAAAAACGGTCTACGCCGTCGTTGGCGCGCTCCTCGCGATCGTTCTCTTCATCACCTACGCGTTCCGCAAGGTGTCCTATCCGATCGCGTCTTGGAAATACGGCGTCTGTACGATCGTCGCGCTTTGCCACGACGTCCTGATCCCCGTCGGTATTTTCTCGGCGCTTGGTCACTTCAAGGACGTTGAAGTCGGAGCTTGGATCGTGACGGCGCTGCTCACGGTGCTCGGTTTCTCGGTGCACGACACGATCGTCGTGTTCGATCGTATCCGCGAAAACCTGTCGCACGCCGGTCGCACCTCGTTCGAAGACGTCGTCAACCGCAGCATGAACGAGACGCTCGGACGCTCGATCAACACCTCGCTCACCGTCATGCTGGTGCTGCTCACGACCTACTTCCTGGGCGGTCCGACGATCCGCGATTTCATCTTGACGATGATTATCGGCATCGCTGTCGGTACCTACTCCTCGATCTTCGTCGCTTCGCCGCTTCTGGTCAGCTGGCACCTGAAGGATAGCCGCAAAGGCTGAGGACAGCGAAAAAAAAGCCCTTCCAAAAGGCTGAAAAATATGCTACGCTTCCGTTGATTACGGAAGCGTTGCTTTTTTCTTTGTCCATGCCTTCGATCGTCATCGACTTGTCGCCGCTCTACGGCCTGTTGGACCAGTCGCCGCTCCAGATCATCTGGACGGTTTTCAGGTACGGCGGCTGGATCCCGTTCGTTTGGGTTTTTTGGAACGGTTTCAAAGAGATCTGGCTCATGTCGCGCCAGGACAAGTACGCGCCGACGATCAACTACGTGCTGCTCAGCATCAATATTCCGAGGATGAACGAGCAGAGTCCGAAAGCGGTTGAGCATGTTTTCACACACATCGCCGGCACCTACTCTTCGCCGAACTTCAAAGAGAAATGGTTTCAGGGAAAATTCACGCCGAGTTTTTCTTTCGAGTACGCGTCGATCGACGGCTACACGCAGTTCATCGTCCGTTCGCCTCTACCGTTCCGCGATCTGATCGAGGCTTCGATTTTTTCCCAGTACCCGGACGCGGAAATTAACGAGATCGCCGATTACACGCAGAACGTTCCGCACACATATCCTGATCCCGAATGGGACTGCTGGGGCACGGAGTTCACGCTGGCCAAGCCGTCCGCGTTTCCGCTGCGCACCTATACCGAATTCGAGCACGCGCTTTCTCAAGAACTAAAGGATCCGCTTTCGACGCTGCTCGAAACGATGTCGCGCCTTCGGAGAGGGGAGCAGGTGTGGATTCAGATTTTGGTGACGCCGCGCGACCAATCGTGGATCCAGGAATCCGTGAAGGTCGTCAATAAAATGAAAGGACGCGAGGTTAAGAAAAAAGCCCCAGCATGGCAAAACCTCGTCGAAGAAGGCTTCAGTTTGATGACTGTTGGCGTGAGCCAGGTCGTCGGCGTCGGCACGGAAGAAAAAAAGCCGGAAAAGAAGGAAGAAAGCAAAGTGCCGAACCTGTCGCCAGGCGAAAAACGCATGCTCGAGAGTATTGAGAACAAAATGGCGAAGTTCGGCTTCGGCGTGAAGATCCGTTTCGTCTATGTCGGCAAGCGCAACGTGTTCCGCAAGGGCCCCATGATTTCGATGATCCGCGGCGCACTTGGCTTGTTCGGTTCGCTCGACGGCAACAGTTTGAAAGGCTATGGCAAGGCTTCGCCGAAGACGGACTATTTCTGGCAGCGTTGGAGCGCCGAAGAAAAGAAAACGAAGATCATCAAACGTTTCGCTTCGCGTTCGTCGGCGGGCGCCGAACGTTTTATTCTGAACGTCGAAGAGCTCGCCAGCCTCTGGCACTTCCCGCAGATCTTAGTCAAAGCGCCGCTCCTCAAGAAGGTTGAATCTCGTAAGGTCGAGCCGCCGTTCTCGTTGCCGGAATCGCCGGACGGACCGAGCCTGCCGCTCGCCGAATAGCACCCTATGCCGCCCTATTCCGCGACGCCCTACAATCACGATCACGAGAACGAAATCATCCCGTTCGCCGAAACCAATTTTCGCGGTGAGAGCCGCAAATTCGGCATCAAAACGGACGATCGCCGCCGCCACGTCTACGTGATCGGTAAAACCGGCATGGGCAAGACGACCTTGCTCGAGAACTTCGTTATGTCCGATATTTACGCCGGTCACGGTTTGGCGTACATCGATCCGCACGGCGACACGGCCGACAAGATCCTCGACTTCATTCCGCCGTGGCGCATCAACGACGTCGTCTATTTCAATCCGTCGGACATGGATTTTCCGGTCGGTTTCAATATTCTTGAAATCGCGAACGAGAATCAAAAGCATCTCGTGGCTTCGGGTCTCATGGGCGTCTTCAAAAAGATCTGGCCGGACGTCTGGTCGGCGCGCATGGAGTACATCCTGCTCAACTGCGTTCTGGCGCTTTTGGACACGCCAGGATCGACGCTGCTCGGCATCAGCCGCATCTTGGCCGACAAGGACTTCCGCAAAAAAATCGTCGAGAACGTGAAAGATCCGGTGGTAAAAGGTTTTTGGGTCAACGAATTCGCCAAGTACACCGATAAATTCGCTTCGGAAGCCATCGCGCCGGTCCAAAACAAGGTCGGTCAGTTCTTGTCGAACACGATCATTCGCAACATCGTCGCGCAGACGAAGTCGACGATCAACGTCCGCGAAATCATGGACTCGCGCAAGATCTTCATCGTCAACCTGTCCAAAGGACTCGTCGGTGAAGACTCGAGCAAGCTTCTGGGCGGTATGTTGATCACGCGCCTACAGCTCGCGGCCATGGAACGCGTCGACATGCCGGAAAAAGATCGCCAGGACTTCTACTTGTACGTCGACGAGTTTCAAAACTTCGCCACGGAATCATTCGCCAACATCCTTTCCGAAGCCCGCAAATACCGCTTGGCACTCATCACCGCGCATCAATATATCGAGCAGCTTGAAGAGGAGGTTGCGGCCGCCGTGTTCGGCAACGTTGGCACGATCATCGCTTTCCGCGTCGGCGCGAACGACGCCGAGCATCTCGCCAAGGAATTTGCGCCCGTCTTCGTCGAAGAAGACATTATCAACCTCGCGAAGTACGAAGTGTATTTGAAGTTGATGATCGACGGCGTCGCTTCGTCGCCGTTTTCCGCGAAGACGCTTTCGCCGATCGCGAAACGCACGGAGAGCCGCGACAAAGTCATCAAGAGCTCGCGTGATCGGTACGCCCTCACGCGCGCGGACATTGAACAAAAAGTGAATACGTGGGCGGGCTTCGACGAGATGACCGGCACGTTTACCGGCCATGCTTCGTCAGCCTCAGCAGGGGCGTCGAAGGAGGCGACAGCAGAGGGCGCTCCGTTTCGCGAGAACTCGGATCGCCAATACACGGCCAGCTGTTCGCGCTGCGGAAAGGAACTGCACTTGAAATTCCCGCCCGATCCGAACCGGCCTTTTTACTGCAAGGAATGCCTGCCGCTCGCGCGCGCGGAAGCGGCGGCTGCTCCGAAACCGAAGCCAGCTCCCGCTCCGGCGCCGCGTCCAACGCCTGCGCCACCGCGTCCGGCATCTGCCGCGCCGCGAACGGACAGCACGCCTCGCTCTGCGGCTCCTCAAGCGCCGGTGCCGCGACCTCCAAAGCACGAGGAGAAGCCCGTGGCGCGGCCCGAGGCACCGAAGACCGAAAAACAGTTACCCCCGCCACCGAAACCAGGAATGTTCGGAGGTAAAATTCGGATTGTCACGACGGAAACCGAACCGGAGGCTCGAACGGCGGAGAAAACGTCAGACCT
>CAZKMF010000110.1:0-2199 GCA_964553975.1 uncultured Gammaproteobacteria bacterium
TAATGAATCCGCCCGCGCCGAGAAGCGGCAGCAGGAAGGAAAGTTTTCCGAGCGAAACAGGAAGCGCGCGCATGTCAGCGATTCGATTTCAAGAAATGGAAAGCGTCGTTCACGAGGATGCCGAGCATCATCGCGACGGGAATGGCGAGCAAGGCACCGAGCAGACCCGCGACTTTCACGCCGATCAACATGGCGAAGATGCTGACGATTGGGTGCAGCCCCGTGACTTTTTGCGTGATCTTCGGCACGAGAATATGCCCCTCGGTCTGCTGGATGACGAGATACATGATGGCGACGAGCAGGCCTTTGACCGGCGATTCGGTGAGCGCGATCAGGATACCAGGAATCGCCGAGAAGATCGGACCGACGTAGGGAATTGATTCGGCCAAGGCGGCGGTAAGCGCCAGCACGAGCGCGTATTTCACGCCGAGAATCGTGAGCGCGATGTACACCGACACGCCGATGATGAGGCCGAGGATCATCTGTCCTCTCACCCAGCCGCCGATGCTTTTTTCGATGCGCTGAAACAGGTCGACGAGATACGGCTGATACGGTTCCGGCGCGACGGTGCGAAAGAGGCGCTTCAGCGCGTCTTCGGAAACGACGAGATAAAACGCGACAACGAGCACGGCGAGCAGCGAGACGATGCCCGTTGCGAATCCGCGTAGCGTAGCCACGACACCGACAGCCGCGAGACCGAGACTGTCGGTCGCGCTGCTCATCGCTTGATTCAATTCATCGCTGAGACCATGCGACGTGATGAACTCGCGCAGCGGCCCGAACGCCGATAACAAGTTTGCCCAGATTGAATCGGCGTTGGCGATGAAGTCGCGCATTTCCAAGATCACGGCCGGCACGAGCATGGTGAGCACGGCGCCGATCATGAAGAGAATGACGAGGTAGAGCAGCAGCACCGCGGCCGCGCGACTCATGCGCTTCGCTTGGAACCACGAAGCGAGCGGATTGATGATGGACGCGAGCACTAGCGAGACAAAAAACAGCGCGATGATGTCGCGGATCAGGTAAAGGAAACCACAGGCCAACAAAAAAGCCGCGACCTTCACGATCGTGACCGTCGAAATGGTGATGACTTGCGGCTGGCGCTCCGCTCGGTTTTCCTGCATACTTCGTTGGAAATATAGCAGCAAAACGGTACACTGACCAGACCCTTCCGTATGTCCGAATTCCTCGCCACCAATGATAAGGCCCGCTACGACTACGAACTCCTCGAAACGCTGGAGGCGGGGTTGATGCTGACCGGCCAGGAAGTGAAGTCGGCCAAGACCGGGCACATGAAGTTAAAGGGTGCGCACGTCACTTTCCATAAAGGTGAGGCCATGCTGACCGGCGCGCATATCGCGCGGTATCCGAAAGCCGGCCCGCTCCCCGATTACGATCCCGAACACTCCCGAAAACTCTTGCTGCACAAGAAGGAATTGAACCGCCTGCGCGGAAAACGCGAGGAGGACGGATTGACGATTATCCCAATTCGTGCTTATATAAAGGGCGGCCGCATCAAGGTAGAGCTCGCCATCGCGCGCGGCAAGAAGCAATACGAGAAGCGCGAGACGATCAAAAAACGCGACCTCGAACGCGAGACGCGTCGCGCCCTCAAAGTGAGGCGCTAACGGAGAAGGTCGGAAGGGAGCGATCCCTTCTTATCCGCCCTACGAACATTACGGTTCCGCGCGACCGCGCGGAACACACTAAACCGCCATCAAGGCTGGGCTTGCCCAGCCGCGAAGGAGGAGCGGCCGACGCACGTTAGGGAGGATGGGCTCAGCCCATCCGACCGTCAGTGCGTCGGGTAAGCGACGTAGGGGGGATGAATAGACTCGATGGAGTTCGTTGCCAATTCACGCAGGTTGACGGCGCCCGCCCGTCATAAATCACCGGGCAAACGACTACGTGCCAACGTTCTCGCAAAAGTGAAGACGGCGTTCGCTAACGCGTTCGCTCCGTCCTTCGCTCCGGTCCTCGCCTAAGCGCGACCGACCCATCGTCCCGACGACACCTTCTGGTCGGATCACGGTGTTATAAGAAGGTCCGCCGCATGTTCAGCCTAGAGGCATGCGATACGGTTGGATCCAGGCACGGACACATGCAACTCGTCGTCTCCAAGCATGCGCTCCGGCCCCCTGACGTAAGTCGGAGGAGAACTTGAGACGACTACGCCTGTAGTGCGAATTGTTACACGTC
>CAZKMF010000111.1:0-3401 GCA_964553975.1 uncultured Gammaproteobacteria bacterium
TCATCGTTGCTCCCTTGGTCGGTTCTCCGGCTGAAAAGGGTGGGTTGAAGGCGGGCGACCAGATCTTGGAAATCGACGGCGTCGACGCGTCCGGCATGGCGCTCGACGAGGCGGTCAGTCATATCCGCGGTGCCAAGGGCACGAAAGTGAAGTTGACGGTGCTGCGTGCCAAAGAAACCTCGACCCGGATGTTCCAGATCACACGCGACACGATTGCGATTCAAAGCGTGAAGACGAACTTCACGACATCCGCCAAAGGCAAAAAAATTGCCATTGTTACTGTCACTAATTTTAACGGCGACACGTTTGATCGCTTCCTCGACGCGGTGACGCAAGTGCGCGCTAAGGGCGTCGATGGCATGATCGTCGACCTCCGCAATAATCCCGGCGGCTACTTGGACGTGGCTGTACAAATGCTTGGCGAATGGACTCCGGGCGAAACGGTCGTTTCCGAGCGTTATTCGGACGGATCCAAAGATTCTCACCAGGCGACGGGTCGTGGACGCCTCAAGGATGTTCCGACCGTTGTCCTCGTCAACGGAGGGTCGGCTTCGGCCGCAGAGATCGTTTCCGGCGCGCTTCAGGATCTCGGCAAAGCCGTTTTGATCGGCACGCAGACGTTCGGTAAGGGTTCCGTCCAAGATCTTATCGATCTTGGCGACGGCTCTTCGGTCAAATTGACGATCGCCGAATGGCTCACTCCGAAAGGCAACAACATCAACGTGGATGGCATTGCGCCGAATTACGTTGTGGAGCGCACGGAAGCGGACTACGAAAACGATCGCGATCCGCAGCTTGATGCCGCCAAAGCCTGGTTCGACGGCGTCGTACCGCCGCCGGCTCCCAAGAAGACTACGAAAAAATAGTATGCAGCCTTTGCCTCCGCAACCCGCACCGCACCAGCCGTCGTCACCGCCGCGGAAGCATCGTCGTCCCGCGCGCGGCCGCCGCAAAGGTCCGCCGCGCGTGCAGGTCGAAATTTCCGCCGGCGGCATCGTCTACAAGCGCACGCGCAAAGGCTTGAAGATGTCGCTGATGCTCGATCCGTTCGGCAAGTGGACCTTCGCCAAGGGCCACGTCGAACCGGGCGAGACGATCGAGCAGGCGGCGCTTCGCGAGACAGCCGAAGAAATGGCGCTTCGCGGACTCAAACTCCGCTTGCCGCTCGGCACGATCGATTTCTGGTTCCGCGAAAAATACCGCCCCGGCAGTAAGGGGATGCTCGTGCACAAGTTCGTGCACTATTTCTTGATGGAAGCGCCGTCGGGCGAGTGGGGATCGCCGCAAAAGAACGAAAAGATCCGACAGATCATCTGGGTTGATCCGCGCGAAGCGATGCAGAAGTCGAGTTATGAAGACGTTCGTCCCGTGCTCGAGAAGGCGCTGATCACCCTCGGCGTTCGCAAACCGCCGGCCGCGCCCGCGCCAGCCCCCAAGCCCAAAATCGAAAAACCTCGACCATAACGCACAATCCATGTCTAAGTTCATCTTCATCGTCGGCGGCGTGATGAGCGGCGTCGGCAAAGGCACGGCTACGGCCTCGATCGGCCGCATTCTGCAATCGAAAGGGTTCCGCGTCACCGCCGTGAAGATCGATCCGTATATTAACGTCGACGCCGGCACGATGAACCCCGTCGAACACGGTGAAGTCTTCGTCACCGAAGACGGCGACGAGACGGATCAGGACATCGGAAACTACGAGCGTTTTCTCGACATCGACATCACCTCCGTCAACTACATGACGACGGGGCGCATTTATCGCGAAGTCATCGACCGCGAACGTAATTTGGAATACGGAGGCCGCACCGTCGAAGTCGTACCGCACGTGCCGGAGGAGATCATTCGTCGCGTGAAGCGAGCCGCTAAGGAAGCGCACGCCGACGTCTGCCTCGTTGAAATTGGTGGCACGGTCGGCGAATACCAGAACGTCCTCTTCCTCGAAGCGGCGCGCATGATGCATTTGAAGAACCCGAAAGACGTCCTCTTCGTGCTCGTTTCGTATCTGCCGATTCCGTACAACATTGGCGAGATGAAAACCAAGCCGACGCAGTACGCCGTGCGTACCTTGAACTCCGCCGGCATCCAGCCGGACTTCATCATCGCCCGCGCCGCTCGTCCGCTCGACGAGCCGCGCAAGCGCAAACTTTCGCAGTTCTGCAACATCGACGAGCGCGACGTGATTTCCGCGCCGGACGCGCCGTCGATTTACGACGTGCCGCTCAACTTCGAGCGCGACCAGGTCGGCAAGCGTATCTTGTCGAAGTTCGGTTTGCGCCAGCGCCGCCGCGTCGATTTGAAAGACTGGGCGAAACTGGTGAAGACGATCCATGCCGAGAAAAAACCGGTGAAGATCGCGGTTGTCGGCAAGTATTTTTCGAGCGGCGATTTCAACCTGACGGACGCCTATATTTCGGTGATCGAAGCGGTCAAAGCGGCGGCCTGGCACAACAACGCCGATCCGCAGCTCGACTGGCTGGACGCGACAGAATTTGAGAACAACCCCGAAAAACTCAAGGAGCTTTCCAAGTACGACGGCGTCCTGGTGCCGGGCGGTTTCGGCAGCCGCGGCGTCGAGGGCAAGATCAACGTCATTCGCTACGCCCGCGAAAAGAAGATTCCGTACTTCGGCCTTTGTTACGGTATGCAGCTCGCCACGATCGAGTTCGCCCGCCATGTGGCTGGACTTGAAGGCGCTAACACTGCCGAAGTGAATCCGGAAGCGGCGCATCCCGTCATCCACATCATGCCGGACCAGGAAGCGATCGTACGCAAAGGCAAATACGGCGGCACGATGCGTCTCGGCGCCTATCCGTGCGTCCTGACGCCGAAAACGCACGCACGCACGGCCTACGGCAAGCGCGAGATCTCCGAACGCCATCGCCACCGCTACGAATTCAATAACGACTACCGTGAACGTCTCGAAAAAGCCGGCCTGACGATTTCCGGCACGTCGCCGGACGGCAAACTCGTCGAAATCGTCGAACTCAAAAACCATCCGTTCTTCGTCGGCGTGCAATTCCATCCCGAATTCCTGTCGCGCCCGCTTCGACCGCACCCGCTGTTCAACGCCTTCGTGAAAGCGGCGCTCAAGAAATAGAAAAGCGTCCGATCAGACGGACGCTTCGGGTGAGAGGGTGAGATTACGAATGATCGCGGAGAGACGCCGCGCTTCTTGTGTGCCTTTTTCGGTGAGTGCGAAGACTTTTGCGATGCGGCTTCGACCCGGCCTGAAGACCACGTTCTCCATCGCCCAGGCGACGAGGCCGTCGCGGTAAAGTCTTTCCATGGCGGGATACCACGCGCCAGAGTGGAGCTTGTATCCGTTTTCCTTCATGCGTGCGCAGGCGCGTTGCCAGATTTTCGGTCTGGTTCCGCTGCCGCGCGCGAGCTCGAAGAGGATG
>CAZKMF010000112.1:0-13632 GCA_964553975.1 uncultured Gammaproteobacteria bacterium
CAGGAGCGGACGCAGATGACGTCTTCCATGAAGAGCGTTTTGTCTGCCGGTTCTGTTTCCCCCTCGCCGAAACCGTCGATCTTCTCGGCAAAGCCTGTTGAAGCGCCAGTCGCTGCCGCGCCGCGCCCGATCGAGGTCAAACCCCAGCCTCAACCCCAGTCCCAGCCGCAACTCCAGCCTCAGGCGACCACGTTCGATCCGAACAGGGCTTCCGTGTTGCCTAAACGCATCAAATCTCTTGAACCCGAACCGCAGCGCTTCCGTCCGGCTTCTCCCGCTCCGCAACCCGCCGGCACGGCCGCTGAGGAAGAAGAACTCGACATCCCCGCATTCATTCGGAAGAAGATGTTGTGAGGTGCGTCGCGTGCAATCATAAAGACACCAAGGTCGTCGACTCACGCCTGTCACAAGGCGGGATGAGCATTCGCCGTCGTCGGCAATGCCTCAAATGTCATTTTCGTTTTTCGACGATTGAGGAAAGCGAAATTCTCGATCTCACCGTCGTAAAACGGGACGGCCGGCGCGAAGCGTACATGCGCGAGAAGCTCGACTCGGGCTTGCGCAAAGCGCTTGAGAAGCGTCCGATCACCGCCGAGGCGTTCAAAGAACTCGTCAATCAGATCGAACGCGATCTGCAGAAGCGCAAAAAGAACGAAGTCACGACGCGTGAAGTCGGTGAGATCGTCATGAATCGTCTGAAACAGATCGACACCGTCGCCTATATCCGCTTCGCGTCCGTCTACCGCGCGTTCGAGGACGTAAAAACGTTTCAAGAAGCGCTCGAGCACCTCGCCAAATCAAAGAAGAAACGCTGATCGGACTCTATGGAGGAATTGTCCGTCCAGAACAAAGCTCGTCGCAATCCACTGACGTACGTCATCGTCGCCAGTTTTTTGCTCGGAAGTTTTTCCGGCGCCGCATTCGGCGTTGTCTTTGCCGTTTCATTGAATCAAAAATACTACCCTTGGCGCGGACCTTCCGATCCGGCCGCTCTTGCTGCCAAAGCACCGGTTTCGGCCGAGGATCGCCGCGTCATTGATCTCGTGCGCGCGGTTTCGCCGTCGGTCGTGAGCGTTGTTGTCAAGAAGGAGCTATCTAAGTTGTATGGCGCGACCGGTCCGTACGGCGCGTACGGGTTCGATTTGCCGCAGGTGCCGACGCAGCCAGGACAAAAGCAGGAAATCGGCGGCGGTACGGGGTTCGTGATTTCCGAGGATGGTTTGATTTTGACCAATCGTCACGTCGCGAATGACACGGACGCGGAGTACGAAGTCGTCATGGCGGACGGAAAAAAATATCCGGCGCAGGTGATTGCGCGCGATTCCATTCTCGACGTCGCCGTGCTCAAAGTACAAGCGACGGGGCTCACCGTCGCACCGCTCGGCGACTCCGACAAACTTTCCGTGGGCGAGACCGTGATCGCGATCGGTAACGCGCTTTCCGAATACCGCAACTCGGTGACGAAGGGCGTTATTTCCGCCGTTAACCGCCGCGTTATCGCTGGTAATGGTGCCGGTGATTCTGAGGTACTTGAAGAAGCGCTCCAGACCGATGCCGCTATCAACCCCGGGAACTCCGGAGGCCCGCTCGTCGATCTTGAAGGCAATGTGATCGGCATGAACACGGCTGTGAATCGTTCCGGGCAGTCGATCGGTTTCGCGATTCCGATCAACGCCGTGAAGGTGGTGATTGAAAGCGTGAAGGCCGAGGGCAAGATCGTGCGTCCATGGCTCGGCGTACGGTACTCCATGTTGACGGAGGACTCCGCCAAAGCGAACGGTTTGACGATCGCGTACGGCGCGTTGCTTGTCGGCGGCGCGGAGAAGGGGGATGGCGCCGCGGTCGTGCCCGATTCGCCGGCAGCGAAAGCCGGACTCAAGGTCGGAGACGTGCTGCTTAGCGTAAACGGCGTTCGTCTTGATGATCAGCATCCGCTCTCAAGCGTCATCGGAAAAAATCGCGCCGGCGACACCGTGCAGGTGCGCGTGCTTCGCGACGGCGTTGAACGCGTCGTGCCTGTCGTGCTTGGCGTGCTGCCTGACGCGACCAAATAAGTATGACGTTCAAACGCACGAAAATCGTCTGCACGATCGGTCCGGCTTCGGCGTCGTCGGAGATGTTGAGTGCCATGATGCGAGCCGGCATGAACGTCGCGCGTCTCAATTTTTCGCACGGCACATATGAAGAGCACACGGAGCTGATCCGCAAGATCCGCGAGGCTGCGGACGCGCTCAATCAACCCATTGCGATCTTGCAAGATTTGCAAGGGCCGAAAATCCGGGCAGGTGTCCTGCCGAAAGAGGGTGTCGAGCTCAAGGCAGGCAGCCGCGTGACGTTCACGACGGGCGAGGCGGCAATCGACGGCATGCGTTTGCCGGTGACCTACGAAAATTTGCACCAGGACGTCAAAGCGGGGGAGCGCATCTTGCTCGACGACGGTTTGCTTTCGGCCAAGGTTATCGAAGTCAAAGGTCGCGATGTTGTTTGCGAAGTTATCGACGGCGGCGTGCTGACGTCCCATAAAGGCGTCAATTTTCCGGATTCGAAACTCTCGATCTCGCCGATCACCGAAACAGACAAGGAAGACCTCGTCTTCGGCGTCGCGCAAGGCGTCGACTTTGTCGCGTTGTCGTTCGTCCGCTCGGCGCGCGAAATCCGAGAACTGCGCGCCTTGATCGAGGCGGCGGAGAAAGCGTCGGGCCGCAAGGAAGAAACGCCGATTCACATCATCGCGAAAATCGAAAAGCGCGAAGCGGTCGAATGCATGGACGAAATCATCGAAGCGGTCGATGCGATCATGGTCGCCCGCGGTGATTTGGGGATTGAAATGGAAGCCGAACGCGTGCCGATCGTACAAAAACAGCTCGTGGCCAAATGCCGCGACGCCTCGAGACCGGTCATTGTCGCCACGCAGATGCTTGATTCGATGATCCGTAATCCGCGGCCGACGCGGGCCGAAGTTTCCGACGTGGCCAACGCGGTCATCGATCATGCCGACGCCGTTATGCTTTCGGGGGAAACGGCCGGTGGCGCCCACCCGCTCGAGGCGGTGACGACAATGGCGAAGATCGTCACCGAAACGGAAGGTTCGACGCTCGACGATATCGACGTCGATCATCGTCGCGGAGACGCGCGATCGGTTGAAGAAGCCGTCTCGGAAATCGCCAACGTGCTCGTACGTGATGTCGATGTCAAGGCGGTTCTCGTCGCGTCTTCCGCGGGCGACCTCGGACGCGTGGTCAGCCGTTTCCGGCCTGAAATGCCGATCGTCGTCGCGACGGACAATCCGCGCGTGCGCCGCCAGCTGAACCTGGCCTGGGGCGTGCTGCCGATTTTGCAAAAGCGCGCGAAAGACGCGGACGCGTTTTTTGCGCATGCCGCGGAAGCGATCAAGAAGATCGGATTGGTGAAAACGGGCGATAAAGTCGTCGTGGTCGGCGGCGATCCGATCGGCGCCTTGGCCGATCGCGTCGAAATCCGCGAGCTTCCGTGAAAACGTGATAGACTGAAGAGGTATGCGATGGAAGAACGGGTTCAGTATCCATCCGAACATCGGACTGAAGGTGGCCGCGACGGTCATCTTCTTCGAAGTCCTGATGATCATCACGTACGTCATCGTCACGCAGCTGATTTTCGACGACGCGGCTTTTACGCGCGTGCTCAACATGAATCGTCAATCCGTCATCGTGGTGATTCTTATCTCCACCTTGGTCTTGGCAGGTTATCTCACCTACTTGGTGATCACGCGCATTTTCGGCCCCGTCGCCATGCTGACCCGGGGGACGGAAGAGATCATGAAGGGTAACCTCGATCTCCAACTCAAGGTCAAAACCGGCGATGAATTGCAGGTGCTCGCCGAGCGCTTCGACGCCATGGCGGCGGCGCTCAAGGCTGAACGCGAATCGCTCGAAAATAAGGTACGCGAGCGTACGCGCGCGCTTGAAGACGCGCAGAAAAAGGAAAACGACCGCCAAGCGGAAATTCTCAAGCTGAAAGACGAATTCTTGTTCGTCGCGGCGCATGAATTGCGGACGCCAGTCACGTCGATCCGCTGGAGCTTGGAATCGATCGCTGATCGCCGCATGAACGAAGAGATCCGCCAGGCCTTCGAGGACGCGATGAATGCCAGTAAGAACCTGGCAACGCTCGTTGAAGACTTGCTCAACATGGCGCGTCTCGACTCCAAGCGCATTCCATTCAAGAAGGAATTTGTTAATTTGCTCGAGGCTGCGCAGGACATCGCCAAGGAGATGCAGCCGATCGCGCACAAGAAGAAGGTGAGCGTCGAAGTCGAGGCCGCTGATGGACTCGTCGCCATGGCGCTCGCAGACGATCGTCGCGTCGACGAAGTCTTGACCAACCTCGTGTCGAACGCCGTGAAGTACAATAAGGAAGGCGGACACGTGCGCATCCGCATCACGCGCGAAGAACCGTATCTGCGGTACGACGTGGTCGATGACGGTCCCGGTATTGCGGCCGAAGAGCAGAAGCACTTGTTCGAAAAGTTCTGGCGCGCCAAGTCCACGAGCGGTATTGAAGGCAGTGGTCTCGGTCTGTTCATCGTCAAACGCCTCGTGGAAGGTATGAACGGCACCATCTCCTTCAAGAGCGTGCCGAATAAAGAGACGGTGTTTACGGTAAAGCTCCCGGCGGCGAAGTCATAAAAAGCCCCGACGCTAGGTCGGGGTTTTTTCGTTCTCCGGGCACGGCGGACGACGCCAGCCGTAGATGAGTTTGGACATTTCCGAACCGAACAGGATGACGCCGAGCGTGAGCACGGTGTCGAGCATGCCGTCCGGTATCTCGTAACGCGGCGCGAAGTGGTTCATGATGCCCATGAAGGCGAGCGCGGCGATCCAGAGGAACACCAGCGCTTCTCCCGGACGACTCGACGAACCGTGTCCTTTGAACCAGCGCCCGGCCTCTTTCGGGCCGACGTAGAGCGCGAGCAGCATGCCATGCAGGACGATCAGGGCGTAGGCGATGTGGTCGCGCGCGCTCAGGAAGGCGTCGAGCATCAGTCCGAGATGGACCAGCGAGTAGATCGAGCAGATCGCGAACAGCAGACGGCTGGCCGGCTGCAGCATTGGCGCGCCGGGCGCGGGCGTTTGGGAATGAGCCAAGGTGCACCTCCGATGGGTTCACCGTAGCCGCGCGGCGGTTTGCCGTCCAGTCGCGTTCGGGGTACCTTGTGGACAAGATTCTTCACGCACCCGCATGGCCCTTCTTGAATTCTACGGTAAGGAATGTCCGCATTGCGTTCGCATGGCGCCACTCGTCGAACAGCTCGAGAAAGAGCTAGGCGTTGAAGTGCAAAAATTGGAAACGTGGCACGACGAAGCGAACGAGAAACTCCGCGCCGAGAAAGACGCGGGTGCCGCCTGTGGTGGCGTGCCGTTCTTCGTCAACGAAGAAACCGGCGCCAAGATCTGCGGTGCGGTCGACTACGAGGCGTTAAAAGCCTGGGCGACCGGCAAGTAAAAGAAAAAACGAGGCGAGAGCCTCGTTTTGGTTTAGTGCGACGCAGCGCGGACGAAACGCGCCAGAAGTTCCGTCGCTTTCGGCGTCGGTACGAGCGAAGCGCGGATCTTGTCGATTGGGTGAGCGGAAGACGGCGCTGCGCGGGTTTCGAGCAGTCGCTCGAAGGTCGTGTGCGTGCGCTCGGGGTGGAACTGTACGCCCCAGATCGATTCTCCGGGGATCGTGAATGCTTGCAGGACCTCGTCCTGGCTCCAGGCGATCGGCGTTGCACCTTGCGGCAGTTCGACGATGCGATCATGGTGCCATGCTTGCGCATGGAAGCGTTCCGGGAGTTCGCCGAAGAGCGGATCGTCGGCGCCGTCACGCCGCACTTCGATCGAGCCGTACTCGGCCCGTTCCGGATCCCGAATGACGTCGCCGCCGAAAACGTGAGCGAGTGCTTGGGCGCCGAAACAGATGCCGAACATCGGCAATCCTCGTCGCCTCGCTTCGTGGAGCAGCGCGCGGAACTCGGCGTAGTGGGGGATTTCTTCAAAGACCGACCAGGCGGATCCGCCGATAATGACTCCGGAAACGTCGTCGAGCGCCGAAACGGCGACGGGCGTTTCGAATGGGCGGAGCGAGACGAGGCTCTCGGTCGGGATGCCGGCCGCTTCAGCGATCGAGGCGGCCTCGGCGTCCGGTTTCAGGACGTCTTGCATGCAATGCAAATGAAGGAAACGCATGGTATTTCCAGTCTTGCGCATTTTAGCCGGCTTGCCAAGTTAAAACCGCCCGGTCGGGGCGGCTTCATTTCTTGGGGATGTCGACGAAGAACATGGTGCCGCATCCGCTCGGTCCAGGACTCACGAAATCGATGTTCCAGCCGAAGGCGCTGCAAATCAGTTTGGCGATATGGAGACCGAGTCCCGTACCGGACGATTTAACCCGCCTCGCGTCGTCGGAACGAAACAAACGTTCAAAGATTTTTCCGTGATCTTTTTCTGAAATGCCCAGGCCGTTATTTTCAACCTCTAGGTGATACGCGCCGGGCGTGTTTCGCAAAAGCACGCGTATTTTCGGTCGGGCGCCGTCAGCGTATTCAAACGCGTTCGTGATCATGTTCGAAAAGACCTGCAATGCCAGTGTGCGGCTCGTTTCAAGAGGATAGGGCGAAGTGTCGTGGCGAAAATCAATCTCGGCGTACGGATGCTGCTTGCGCGCCATTTCGATCAGTGTGTGTACCTCTTCGCGCAGATCAATACGGTCTTCCCTCGCGGGTATCTGTCCTAGGCGAGCGAGCGTCTGTAGATCTTCAATCAAGGCGATGAGGTCGGTGCTGCCCTGATGCGTGGCGATCAAAGATTGCTTTTGTTCCGGACGCAGTCCATTTTTTTCCAGCAACATTTCGATCGTCCAGTTGATCGCCGTCAGTGGGTTTTTCAGCTGATGCGCCAGCGCGCTTTCAAACTCTTCGTGGAACTTTTCACGCTCTTTTTTCTTCGTAATGTCTAATTCAAGCGCGATGAAAAAACGCGGTTCACCGGCCTCGTTAAGGACAGGCGTCACGAACATCTCCTGCCAGTACATCGTTCCGTCCTTCCGCCGGTTGTGCATCTCTCCGGAAAAGGGCTTCTTGTCTTTTTTAATGGTCTGCCAAAACTTCTCGTAAAATTCCTTGGGCATGTGGCTGCCCCAAAGGTCGCCGGGGTTTTTTCCGATGCACTCGTTCCTCGGGAAACCCGTGACACGCTCGGTTGCGGGGTTGACGTAGAGGATTGTGCCCTCAGGGTCGGTTACAACCGCCATTTGCCCGAGTAATTCCAAACCCTGCGTCAGGGATGTCGCTTCGGTCACAAGACGCTCAAGTTCGGCCTCGGACAGGGGTTTCCTCATAAGAGGCTTCTTTTATGAGGGTAGCACTGGTCTTGCCAATTTGAAAGCCCCCTGCTACACTTGGGCAGTCGAAAAAGCTCTGACCCGAGCCGAAAGGCGAGGGAGAGGAGCGACGGCCGAGCGAAAGCAAGAACCGCAGAGCGAGTTCTTGCGGAAGCGAGGCCGGTAAGCGACGAGGGCCAGTAGCGAAGCCCGGTTATCGCGTCTCCCTGTCACGGAGAAGGTCGCGGGTTCGAATCCCGTCTGGCCCGCCATCAAAAGCCGATCCGAAAGGGTCGGTTTTTGATGTATACTGTGGCCGTATGAAACCCACCGTTTGGAGCAGGTTTCTCAAGCCTCCTGTCAGCGAATACGCGGTGATTCTTCTTTTAGTCCTCGCGTTCGGGGCGGAATTCTTCTTCCGGCAGCGTTACGTGCTTCTCGCTGTGGCGGCGATCGCCGTGCTTCCGACGTTCAAAAGCGCCTTCGCCGGGTTGCGCCGTTTTAAAATCACGATCGACACGTTCAACGCTTTTGCCGTCGTTATTTCCTTCACGGCAGGGGAAGCGCGCTCGGCGGGCTTCATCGCGCTCATGCTCAGCTTCGCCCGCTTGCTTGATTGGCGTACCGAATCGCGTACGCGCGACGCGGTCGAAGAGCTGATGCGGCTCAAGCCCCTCACGGCCCTTGTCGAGAAGGACGGAAAAATTGGTGAAGTGTCAGCTTCCGAGGTGCGGAAGGACGATATCGTGATCGTAAAGAGCGGCGCGCGCGTGCCGGTTGATGGCGTGATCGTCCAAGGACGCTCTCATTTGAACGAAGCGACGGTCACGGGCGAATCGCAACCGATCGAAAAATTCGTTGGCGATCGCGTTATCAGTTCGACGTTGGTTGAGACCGGAATGATTAAAGTCCGCGCCGTCAGCGTCGGCGAGGATTCCACGTTGGAACGCATGGCTGCGTTGATGCGCGAGGCGGGACGGAACAAATCGCGTTCCGAGAAAATGGCCGACCGTTTCGCTGGCGTATTCCTGCCACTCATCACGCTCTTGGGCGTCGTGACGTATCTCGTGACTCGTAATCTGCAGATGACGGCCGCGCTATTCCTCGTCGCCTGCGCCGATGACATGGCGGTCGCGATCCCGCTTGCGATGACGGCGTCGCTCGGCCAGGCGGCCAAGCGCGGCGTGATCGTCAAAGGCGGGGAGTGGCTTGAGGCGCTCAGTCGGATGAAAATTCTGGTGTTGGACAAGACGGGCACGCTGACCTACGGAAATTTGTCGGTCAGTGCCACGCGCCTCGCGCCCGGCGTCGATGAAGAGCGTTTTTGGAAAACGCTCGCAGCCGTCGAAAAATACTCCGAGCACCCTGTCGGTCGCGCGGCTTATCGCGAAGCGGCGCGCCGTGACGGCGAAGCGCCGGATCCCGACGAATTCCGTTCCTATAAAGGCAGTGGCGTTTGGGCACGGATCGGTACCGACACGATTGTTGCGGGTACGGCGAGAATTTTTGAAGAATTGGGAATGACGGCGCCGGCGCCGATCGAGGGCGCGATCGGTTCAGTCTTCTGGTTGGCGGTCAACGGCGAAGTGCTCGGTTCCGTCGAAGTGGCCGACAGGCCTCGACCGGAGGCGGCGGAAAGCTTGCGTCAGCTGCGCGCGCTCGGCGTGGCGCGCGTGATCATGTTTACGGGTGACAACGCGCAGGTCGCGGCACAAGTCGCAAAGACACTCGGTATCACGGAAGTGCGCGCGGCAATGACGCCGGAGGCCAAACTGCGCGCGCTTGAAGAGCTGTTACCGTACGGACCGGTCGGTATGGTCGGCGACGGCATGAACGACGCGCCGACGCTCGCGCGTGCTGACGTCGGTATCGCCATGGGTAGTGGCGGCGCGGCTGTCTCGGTGGAAGCGGCTGATGTCGTGATTATGACCGACACGCTTTCTCGATTGCCGGAAATGGTGCAGCTTGGTCGACGCACGTTCTCCGTCGTGCGCGGCGATACGGTCATTTGGGCGCTGTCGAATCTGTTCGGGTTTGGTCTCGTGTTGACCGGCATTGCCGGACCCGCCTTCGCGGCCTTTTATAATTTTGCCACCGATTTCCTCCCGCTTTTGAACTCCAGTCGGCTATTTCGCGCCGAGAAGAAAAAAAAGACAACGCCCGCGGGCTAAAAACACACAGGGTTTCATTCTCAGAGCGTTCGTTTTCCTCTATACTGTTCAGGTATGGACGCTCCGCTCGTTTCCGTCTTCGCGCATGATCCGATTCGCGCCTTCGTCGAGGCCTTGATCGCCAAGGCTGGTTTTGCGCACGCGCCGGAAGAGGAGCGCGCCGAAACGATTGCCGCGCTGACCGCGGAAGCGCAGCGTCGCGTCGGTTTCGAGCTGATGCACGCGATCGATCCGCATTCCTTGGAAGCGTTTCGTTCCATGGCGGCGGAAGGCGCGAGCGAAGATGAGCTCGCAGCTTTCTTCGATCTTCGCGTCCCGAACGCCGAAGCGCGCGTCCGCGATGCGCTTGATCGATTTGGACGCGAATGTTTGGAACGCGCCGCCAGACTGCGCGACGAGCTTCACCTATGAACGCCGAAGCGCTGCGCCGCGCGCTCACGGACGAGGATCTCGAGGGATTGCTTGAAGCAAAAAACGTCGAAATGACGACGCGCGCTCTTCGCGCGGTCGTGAATCGTCTTGCTGATCAGGAGCGCGTGTTTGAAGCGACGGAGAGCGAACGCGAGCGCGCCTCTTCTTTAGCTGCTCTCTTGTTGTCGGAAGAACCGGAGGAAAGTGCTCCCGACGAGGCATTGCGGGCGACGATGGGGAAGTGGCATGAAAAAGCCGCCGTCGCCGAAGCACGGATGCGGCGCGGAGCATGGACGCCGGCTCATCTGTTTGGCCGCGTGCTTGCGGCGTGTACTCCGAAAAAAAAGAAAGAGATCTCCAGTCGCACGGACGCGGCAGTGTCGAGGGCGCTCGTGGTTGCTTTGCGTGAAGCGTTGCTTCCCGACGTTGTTGATCTGCAAAACGAGCTACAGCGACTTGATCATCGGCACGACTCGTGGGAGACGACGCTGCGACGATTGCTGGGCCACTACGCGCGTAACGCGCGCGCGATTGGAGCTTCGCGCGAGGAAGCGGCGCTTCGCACGCTTGCGGCGTCAGCTGTGCGCAAAGGGGAGTTGATGTGTGCTGTCGGTTCGCATCGTGCGCTCGCGCTTGCGCTCGGCGCGGCGTCATCCGTTGTTTTGGAAAAGAGTCGCGTCGAAGAGCAACCGCGGTCGATGGTGCTGCGCGCGTTGGTTGACGGCGTCGCGCGCGAGAATGACACGCGATTGGCGCTTTGGGAAGGTTGCGAGGCAGAAGACGTGAGAATATTTGGTGCGGCGGCAGTGCTTGCGGCGTTCGGGAGCGGGCGGATTTCCCCGCCCTTGGCGCGGAGCGCGCGCGATTCTTCCGTGTCTTTCCGTCTGCCGGAGGCATGGCATGAGCGGTTTTCGCACGTCGCGGCCGCGGACGCGGCGGATGCGCTCGCCGAGCACGCGAACGATCCGCGCGTGTCCGAGGCAGAAAAAATAATGGCGGAATCGCTTTCCGAGACGTTGCGCGCCCATCCGTCGGCGGAACGCGTTTCGTTTTCAGATGCGCTCGGCATCGCGCCGGCCGCCATGCGTACCGGCGCATTTCAACCCGGCTCTCCGCTCTATCGAGCATCGACGCGCGGCACGGTTCCGACGGCGATTATCTGTGCAGGAAAACGCGGACGTCCGTTACGTTGCCGCGCGGTGGCGGACGTGGATGGCACAGTTGTCGGCTATCGCGCCTTTGATCTTCTTAGCCGCGAGCTCGGAGGTAAGCCCACATACGCCCTTTATGATTTGGAAGGCCGGCGCTATGGCTACGCATGGACGGAAGACGGGTCCGTCGTGCGTGCTGGCACGCCGCCGCAAGGTTTCATGACGGCGCCGGAAACAATTTCTCTCTAAAAGTAAAACGGCCCGGCTTCGTCAGAGACGATGCCGGGCCGTGTCGGAGCTGAGTCCTCTACGCGGTCTTGTCGCGCTTCTTGGCCAGCATGGTCCAGGTGAGGACCTGGCTGGCCGCGAGCGCGATCAGGGCCACGATGAGCCACGCCGGGACGTTGGAGGATCCACCGCCCTTCTCCAGCTTGTCGAGCCGCTCGTCGACCTTGCGGGCCTCCGGCAGCAGCGAGTCGCAGTAGAGGCGGTCGGTCTTGTCCTGCGACGAGGCGACCGAGGCGCAGTAGGTGTCGTTCTCGTTCGTGGAGGACTTCTCCTCCTCGGACGGGGCGTCGGGCTTCTTGTCCGTCTCGTCCTCGGGCGCGCTCTTCGCGGGCTCGGTGGCCTGGGCGGTCGCCGAGTGCGTCGAGTCGGAGCTGAGGTGGGGCAGGAGGAAGAAGACGAAGGCGAGCGCGGCGATGATGCCGATCACGCCCCAGACGAGCTTCGACCAGCCGAGGCGGGTCTTCTGCTTGTCGTTGTTGTCGTTCACGATCTGGATGTCGGGGTCGTTCGGGTTCACGGGGCCTCCACAGGGTTCGAGACGTTGGTGGTGGGGTTGATGGGGGCGGGGTTGATGGGCACGAGGAGCGCCCGGAGCTCGTCCGCGTCGGCGGGCGGCGACTCGACGAACGCCTGCAGCGCATCGATGAACACCTCGCAGTGCTCGTGATGCTCGTCGCAGGTCAGCACGTCGAGGGGTGCCTCTCCGTCGTTGCGCGCGAACGGGTGCTGCGTCCGCCACGTCGCGATCTTCTCGCAGTCCGTGGGCGAATCGCAGCTCGGCGGGTCGCTCGGCGGAACCAGTCCGGTATCGTGGACGAACTCCACGCTGCCCGAACCGATCGCCTGCGTCTCGCCGATCACGACGTCGTCGATCGGATCGTCATCGTCGGCGAACGGGTTGTCCCCGTCCGTATCGTCGACGTCGGCCGGATCCTCGGGCGGTGCCTCGGTCGCGGTTGCGACCTCGGTGCCGTTCTTCGGATCTTCCGCCACGACCTCGACCTTCGTCTCGGGCGCGGGCGGCGTCACGATCGTTCCGTTCGCCGAGGCGACGGGCAAGCCGGCGAGGAGCCGCTTGTAGACGTCGTCGGGGATCGGGCCGAACGTGTTCTGGTAGTACTCGATCTCGCCTTCGAGAAGGCCGATGCGCACCCCACTGCTGAGGTTGCCTCGGCCGAGAAGGAGGAACTCCCGCTTGAGCTCGTTGTGCTTGCCCTGGAGCTTCATGTGGGCCTCGGAGGTAGTCTTGAGCTCGTCCCTGGCCATGTTGAGATCGACGCGGTTCGACTCCGCCTTGCGGCGAGACTCCTTCGCGTCCTCCTCGGCCTTCGTCTTGGCCTCGGTCATCGCCTTCAACTTGTCGTTGAGAGCGACTCGCTCCGCCTCGAGCGCCTTGATGCGCTCTTCGCACTTCGCGGCCGCTTCGACGAGCTTCTTGATCTCGTCGTCGCGTTCGGCGACGAGACGCTTCATGGCCTCGAGCTCGGTGATGGCGACGTCGCGCTCGGACTTCATGGTCGCGAGCTCGCCGGCGGCCCTCAGCTCGAGGCTGAGCAGCTCGCCTTCGCGGGCCTCGTCGCACGTGGTCTTGAGCTCGGTGAGCGCAGCCTTGTGGGCCACGGTCAGCGCGGTCTCGACCTTCGCGACTTCGGCCTTGACCGCGGCGTCCACGTTGGACGCCCGGGCGGTCGCCGCCTGGAGATCGATCTCCTTCTGCTCGAGCTTGGCCTTGAGCGTCTTGACCTGCTTCTCGAGCGCGGCCAGCCTCGCATCGGCCTCGACGGCGTTCTGCCTGCGGAGCTTGTCGAGCTCGGCCTTGGCGTCCTTGTAGCCGGCGATCGTCTTCATGTTGGGGTCGATCCCGAGGCTGGGATCACGGTTGGGGGCGAGGAGGAACTGTCCATCCCTCATGCCCCTGTACGTGTAGCTGTGCCACCAGGTCTTGTCGTCGTGGCCCATGGCCACCTCCTTCGTGAGGGGTTCGGTGTGATGTAGAACAGGTCTGTCAAGGTGCTGGCAACCGCCGTTCTTTAGGCGGAAGGACCCATTTTTGGGACCTAGAAAGATAGCACGAAATACCAAAAAAGTCAAGGCCTTTGCATCGCCCTGACTTTTTGATGGTTTCTCTTACTTCGAGGCCAGTTTGACGGTCGTTTCGACCACGGCTTTGAAGATCGACGGGTGGTTGGCGGCCAGATCGGAGAGGACCTTGCGGTCGAGGCCGATTTTAGCCTTTTTGAGCATACCGGCGAACTTGCTGTAGGACAGGCCGA
>CAZKMF010000113.1:0-3572 GCA_964553975.1 uncultured Gammaproteobacteria bacterium
GCTCGGCGCCGACGTGTCGGTGTATTTGCCGCATCGTGAGAAAGACGGCTACGGCATGAACGCGCCGGCAATCGAAAAAATGGGAGCGGAAGGCGTGAAGATGATTATCACCTGCGACTGCGGCATTTCGAGCGGCAAAGAAATCGCGCTTGCGAATACATTCGGTATCGACACGATTATTACCGATCACCACACGCTGCCGCCGGAGCTCCCTCCCGCCTATGCCATTTTGCATCCGCTCCGCGAAGGCGAAAACTATCCATTCCGCTATCTCACGGGCGGCGGCGTGGCGTTCAAATTGTGCCAAGCGCTTTGGAAAGAGGGGAATCTCCCGGCTGGTCACGAGAAGTGGTTGCTCGACATGGTTTCCATCTCGACGGTCGCCGACATGGGAAAACTGGTCGGCGAAAATCGCGCGCTCGTGCATTACGGCCTGCGCGTTCTTAACAAGACAAAACGCCTCGGTTTAAAAACCTTAATTGACGGCGTGAAGCGCGGCGATGAAGCGCTCGACGCGCAGTCGATCGGGTTCCGTATCGCGCCGCGTATCAACGCGGCCGGACGCATGGAACATGCCGACGCAGCCTTCGCTCTATTGACGTCAGAAACGGCAGACGACGCCATGCTGCGCGCGGAGGTGTTGAACGGTCATAACAAAGATCGTCAGAGCGCCACGGAAAAAATCGTGATCGAGGCACGGACCCTGGCCGCCGAACAAGCGAACGCTGCGGCAATCGTCGTGGCGGGCGACGGCTGGCCGGCGGCGCTTTGCGGTCTCGTCGCTTCCAAGCTCGTCGACGATCATTTTCGCCCCGTTATCGCGGTCGGCAAGGACGTGCACGGAAAATACGTCGGCAGTGGTCGGAGCATTCCCGGGTTCGACGTCACGGATGCTTTGCGCGCCTGCGCGCAGTCGCTCGTGCGTTTCGGTGGACATCCCGCGGCCTGCGGTTTGACGATCCAAGGCGAAGAAAATTTTGACGCCTTTAAACAGGCGTTCGTCGCGCATGCGGAACAGTTTTTGAAAGACGCGGATCTCACGCCTTCGATTGAAATCGAAGAATACGTCGGCACACATGAAGTGACGCTCGCTTTGGTGGAAGAGATGCGGAAGCTCGAGCCGTACGGCGAAGGCAATCCGCGTCCGCGTTTCTTGCTGCGCGACGCGCGCGTCGCCGCCACAAGACTCGTCGGTGCCGAGGGAAAGCATTTGCAGATGACCGTCGCGTCCGAAAACGGCGGGCGATTGAAATTGATCGGTTTCGGCTTCGGCGATCGGGTAGAGTTTTGCCAGCCCGGCCGCCCAATCGAAGCCGTCATTGAGCTCGACGTGAACGAATGGAACGGCCGTGTCGAGCCGCAAGGAAGAATTATCGATTTGAAGACGGAATCCTGATAGACTGTCGCCATGTCTAAATACTCGCATCTCATCTCCTATACCGACGGCGGCTCGCGCGGGAATCCCGGGCCAGCGGCTTTTGGGTACGTGCTGAAAACGCCAGAGGGCGAAACCGTCGCCGGTCACGGCGAATACATCGGCGTCACGACCAACAACCAGGCCGAGTACAAAGCCATCTTGGCGGCCATCCGCAAAGCGCGCGAGCTCGGCGCCGAAACGCTTGAGATGCGCATGGACTCCGAACTCGCCATGAAACAGCTGACGGGGGAGTATCGGGTGAAGGATGCGGGAATCGCCAGTATCTACGTGTTGATTCACAACGAAAAACTTTCGTTCAAGAAAGTCACGTTCAAGCATGTGCGACGCGAGTTGAACAAAGAAGCCGATGCCGAGGTAAACAAGGCGCTCGATCGGCATCAAAAAAAGTAAAAACCCCGACACGTGTCGGGGTTTCGCGTTTCAGGCCTTGCGGAGGCCCAGCTCGAAGGCAAGGCGTTCGGCCAGCTCGATCAGCGGGACGAAGCTGCTTCGGATGCCGTCGGCCCAGAAGGCCGGGTTCTCCGGATCGAGGCCGAGCGGCGCCACGAGCTCCTTGGCGCTCTTGGTCCCGCCGGCGCGCAGGATCTCGAGGTACATCGGCTCGAACCTCTCGCCGAAGGCGTCCTTGCGGCTGTAGATGCCGTCGACGAACAGCTTGGCGAAGGCGTAGCTGTAGACGTAGAACGGCCGGTGGAAGTGACCGATGTACGTCCACTGCAGCTCCATGTCGTTGTAGACGAAGGTCTCGCCGTCCGGTCCGTAGAGCTGTGCAGTGACGTCGCGCCAGATGGCGTTCAGTTCATCGACCGAGAGCTTGCGGCCGCCGGCGGCGTGCAAGCGCCGTTCGAACTCCGAGAAGGAGATCTGACGGACGACCGTGTTCATCATGTCGTCGATCGCGCTGATGATGAGCGCCATGAGCGACTTCGTGTCGCCCTTGGATTCGAGATTGGCCTTGAGGTACTCGAAGGCCATGCGCTCGCCGAAGATCGACGCGGTCTCGGCGTAGGCCATCGGCGCCTTGAACATGAGCGCGCCCTGCGCCTGCGCGGCCAGGATGCCGTGGGCGCCGTGTCCGCACTCGTGCGCCAGGGTGGCGACGTCGCGGGCGGAGCCCTGGTAGTTCATGAAGACGAAGGTCTCCGGAACTTGACCGGGCAGCATGAGCGAGTAGTTGAAGGCGCCACCACGACGGTCCGGAACGCCAGGGGCGTCGACGCGACCGTTCTGGAAGAGGCTCTCGACGATGTCGGCCAAGGTCGGGCTGAACTGCCGGAACGAGTCCACGGTGATGCGGCGCGCCTCTTCGAAGGGAACGAGCGAGGCGTCCTCGAAACGCAGCTTGGCGTTCCGATCGCTCCAGCGGAGCCGATCGAGACCGAGGAGCTCGGCCTTGAGGCGGTAGTAGCGCTGGGCGAGCGGTGCGCCAACCTCGCGGACGGCGGTGTGAAGCGCCTCGACGGTGGCATCCGGAATGTCGTTCGCGCTGTTGGCCGCGGCCATCGGGTGAGCGTAGTGCCACTCGCGATCTTCGACGGACTTGGCGCCGGCCGTCATGTAGAGCGCTTGCGCGCAGAACTCGGCCCAGACGCCCTTGAAGCCGTCGTTCAACGTCTTCAGGATCTGCGCGCGCCGATCGGCGTCGCCGTCCTCGGTGAGGAGGTGGATCATGTCGGTCAGCGTGCGCTCCTGGCCGTCCCACGTGAAGCGAAGATAGCTCTCGAACTTGTCGTGGAACTCGGCCCAAGCGTCCGGACCGTACGGGCTGCGCTTCGAGAGCGCCGACTCGATCGCCTCGTCGAAGACGTGCGGCTTATCGCGACGGACGCGCTCGATCCAGGGCAAGTGCTTGCGGACGGTATCGTCCGTGGCGGCCTGGGCAGCGACGGCCTCGTCGGGAAGGTCGATGATCTCGAGCGTGAAGAACGTCAGATTCTCGCCGATGATGCGGCTCAGCTCGTTCTGCACGGTCGCCTTCTTGCTCCCGACCTCGGCGTCCTTCGTGTTCGTGCTGAAGCGCAGGAAGAGATAGATCAGCGGCTTGTCCGACAGGGTGTCGAGCGCGGCGTAGTCCACGATCGCCGGACCGAGCTTCGCCCCCAAGTTGCCCTTGTAGGCGGCGCGGAAGGCGGTA
>CAZKMF010000114.1:0-5645 GCA_964553975.1 uncultured Gammaproteobacteria bacterium
GGGTCGAAGACGAAGATGTCGACGATCTCCTCCGGCTTCGGCCAGATCGAGGACCAAGACGTCTTGATGCCGTTCAACACCTTGTAGCTGGTCATGACGCCGGCGTGCAGCTTGTGCTCGAGCAGCTCGCCACCGCAGGCACGGTAGTGGCGCAGCATCGAAGCGAGCCATTCGGCGTTGGGTACGTCGGTGATGCCAATGTACGGTCGCATGCGAACCTCCTTTTGGTACGGCCGCAGTATAAAGAGGGCTTGTCAGACGGTCAATTTTTTGCTATACTTATCACGATAGAAACTAAGCGTAGCTGAGCGTATGACGATGAAATGCGCGGCTTGCGGCATCGACTTTCCTGCCGACGGCGCGAAGTGCAAGGCATGCAAAATGCCCATGAAGTGCGAGGACGGCATGTGCACCTGCGAGAATTGCGGACACACGCAAGCTATGGACGACATGTGGTGCTCGTCCTGCCTGCAAAAAGACGCCGCCTCCTAACGGAAGCGGCTTTTTTGTTTGCGTAAAAAGAAAACCCGCACGTGTTGTGCGGGCATGAGATCACTTGTCGTTCGGGGTCACAGGCAGCTGCATCAAGCAGACGTACTTGCCGTCCATGGTGACGCCGTAGTAGTGCCAGCATCTGTCCTGCATGAACAGGCGGCTGACGCGGCGGAACTGCGGATGTTCCTTGTTGTCCACGATCCAGCACTCGCCGCCATGGCGCGTCGGAGAGCCGACAAACGCCCAGCTGTCGCTCTGCATGCGCTTGAGCCCGCGCCAGTACGCGTACGTACTGATCGGCTCCGCCTTCTGCAGCCACTCGCCCTTCTCCTCAGAGAACGTCATGACCGTCGTGAAGCAGTTGCCGCGATCCCGCGACCACACGAGGTGGACACAGCCGTCGATCTCGACGAACTCGTAGGTGTGATCGCAGGTACTCAGCACGCTCCCGCCAGGCTTGGTCCAGAGCATGCCTTTGCCATTCGCGTCGAGACGGCCTAGCGAGAGATTGGGTCCCGTCGGTCCATGACCGATCACGTACAAGGAGTCATCCGAAGCCAGGAACGCTTGCTGGAAGTACTTCCAACCCTCGAACCCGTTGGTCCGGATCAGTCCACCCGTCGTGAGATCGCGGATGTAGACAATGTCCTCGTAGCCCTCCGGCTCGTGGAACCGCCTCGTCATGAAGGCGTTCGCCCGCTCGTTGATGCCGATCGGGAACTCTCGGCTGGCGTGGGGATTCCAGAGCGCTTGCTCGCCGCGGAAGAGCAGGTCATCCGCGGCACCGAGACCATCGCTGCTGCTGCGCGTGGAGAACTCCATGCGCGCGATCGGCACATTGTCGCGATTGAAGCCAATCACGGCGACATCGCGCACGGCGTCGTTGCCGAGGTTCAGGATCGCATCGACGACGTTCTTGGCTTCGGGGCGATACGGGTTGTTGAGCCGCCACGACCGCTTGCCGGTTTCGACGAAGTAGCGTCCGGTCTTCTTGCGGTGGATGTAGCAGAGCTCGCCGCTCGGATCCACCTCGATGGCGGTGCAGATCTCGCCTTCGCCGAGGATGAGGCGTCGGGCCGTGACGAGCTCATCGGGCAGGATGGGGCCGCTCGGGTTCCGGCAGAAGCGATCGATCTGCTGATCGGTGATCGGATTCTGCCGCGCGTTCACCTGCTCCAGGAACCACTGCATCTTTCTCGAGTCCATCGCAGTTCTCCGCGCTCCCGTGACACGCCTGAAAACGCATGAGCGTGATTGCCGCTGCGTTCCGACGCGTGTGTAAGGAGCTTCACTTCCGGCAAGACGCCGAAAGGCCGCCTCTTGGCGACCCGAATGCTTATCAGTTTTTCGTACGTTTGTCAATGGATCGTACCTGGGCCAGGGTTGCACCCGCGAGGGCGAGCAGCAGCCAGAAAAGCAACGAGAGATCGTTTTTGAAATAGGGGACGTCGACGAGTCCGTGCACGAGGAGTGTTGTCATTGAGGCGAGGAGCATCGATACCCAAACGCGCATCGAAGAATCTTTGCGGAAGGTTTCACGTAGCGATACGACAAAGCGCACGATCAGCATGATAAAGACGGCAATGCCGGCCAAACCGGTCTCCACCCAAAAGTTGAGGAGGATGTTGTGTGGATACTGGAAAATTTCGATGTGGCGCGCTTTGTGATAGGCGTCGAAGACTTTCGGGTAGCCAGAGAGACCAGCGCCAAGCACCGCATGATCTTTCAGCATGTGCGACGTCTCGATCCACATCTCTTTGCGCACGCGGCCGGACCAATCACTCAGCGTCAGTTTTTCGATCGCGAACGTGCGAAGTTTCGGCGTTGCGAGGATGATGAGTGCGGCGATACCGCCGGCGCAAAGCGCGACGCGGCGGGTTTTTTTGAAACACAGCAGATAGACGCCGAAGCCGGCGAGGAGACCGACGATCGCGCCTTCCGTTTGCGCGAAGACGATCGCGAGCGTCGAGAGCGTGAGCGCCGTAAGGTGGAGCGGTTTCTTTTTCAGGAAGAGCGGCATGAGCGGCGCGAGGAAAAGACCGATCGCATTCGGGTATCCGTAGATCGAGGTCGAACGCTCTTGTCCCGGCAAATTCCACGGCGGCGGCACGCCCCAGTTCGTCCAATGTTGGAGAATCGCCATTGTCGCGACACCGATTGCCGACCACGCGAGCGAACGCACGACGTTGTCTCGATCATCTTGCGTGCGCATGAGATCGCTCGCGATCAGGAAGAAGAGGATTGGTTCAATGAAATACGCCTTCCACACGCCGGCTGCCGCGCGGAAGTCGGGGGAGACGAAGAGCGAAATCGTGGCGACGGTGATCCAGGCAAGCAGGAGCCAGCCCCAACCTTTAATGTCGATCAACCGCTTCTCGCGCTTGCACATCCAAGCAAAGAAGAGAATGGCGAAAAGGGCCTCAAGCGCGGTTGTCGGGACGTTGCCGATTTTGAAACGCACGACGTACGCCGGCAAGGCGGCGACAAACAGCAAAAAGGCTTTGCGGTGGTCCTTCCAAGCAAGCAGTGCGAAGGCGGCAAGAGTGACGAGAAGAATGGGGTTCATGCGCGTGAGGGGTTGGACGAGGCCATAAGCAGGCCGATCGTAAACCACACGTGCATGATATACAAGGTTGAGAAGGACTGGTACTGGACGAGCATGCCGGCAAGCGCGGCGATGCAGGCGACGCGGATCAGCTCGCGTGCGTCGTTTCGTCGTTCGGATGACCCGCGGAACAAGAGAATCAAGAATATGAGGAAGGCGAGCAAGCCGATCACGCCCGTTTCCGCGAGCAGTTCGAGCGTTTCGTTGTTGACGATCGGCCAGCCGGCTTCGGGTTTCGCGAGCGCGAAGGTTGAAACGAACGGACCGTAGCCGCCGAAACCGACGCCGATCCACGGGTGCGCGCGCCAGGCTTCGAGTGCGGCAACCATTGTTTGCGCACGGTCGTCGAAAGCGGCGCCGTCGGTAATCGTCGTGACGTGCCGGAAAAAAAGCTGTGTGACCGTTTCTCGCGTGGGGGAGAAAAAGCTGCCGAGGAGGAGGATGCCAACCGCTGTCGCGGCAATAGCAATGCTTGCCGTCCGCGCGAACGGACGCCAATCGCGCAAACGCGCGCGTTCGAACCAGAGAAGCGCCGCGACGGCGACTCCACAACCAAGCCAGCCGCCTCGCGAAGAGGTCAAGAAGACGTTGATCAGCATGACGGCGAGCAAAACGGACAACCAACGTTTTGTTTTTTCGTCAGTGTTTCCAAGCAGCCAGGCGCCCGCGAGTGTGATTGGCAATAAAAGATAATCCGCAAAATACAACGGCTCGGCGGCGGTGGATTGCACGCGCGTAAATCCGAGAATCGCGCGCGAGTACGTTTCGCGCACGCCGGTCATCCAGCTTGGCGCGCCGAGCATGTCGCCGACGAATTGCCAGAGACCGAAAAGCGAAACGAGTCCGGCCGAGAGCAAAATCACCGTACGGATTTTTTTAAAAGAGATCTCGTCTTTTAAAACGTTCGGCAGTAGGAGTGCGAGCGAAGCCGTAAAAAGCGTGAAGCCGAGCACGACAAGCGACCGACTCAGATTTTCCGCGTTCAAGAGGGAAAGCCCAGCGGCGGCGAAGAACCCGGCAAGCGCGAGGTACGCGCCGCGGTGCCATTCCAGTTTCGCTTTGCCGAGAAGCCAGAGCCTTGCGAACAGGAGCCAAGCGATGAGAAGCGCGAGTTGGCTCGGGCGGATATTCAGACCGGCAATCGTAAACGCACCCAAGCGTTCGAACGGCAAGAGCGCGGCGACGGCGGCAATGACTACGAAAAGAGTCGGTTCCATGCGTGTTGCATTTTCTCTTCCGTGAACACGCGCGTTGCGTGGAGACGCCCGGCTTCGCCCATGCGCGCGGCGCGTGTTTTGTCGCGGAGGAGCGTGAGCGCGGCGGTTGCTAAGGCTGACGCGTCGTTCGAGGGTACGAGGATACCGGTTTCGCCATCAGCGATCACTTCCGGCAAACCACCCACGCGCGTGGCGACAACGGGTATTCCGTAGGACATCGCTTCAAGCGCCGTCATGCCGAAAGATTCGCGTTCGGACGGGACGATGCAGATGCTGAAGCGCGCCGCATCGATCGCACGCGCAACGTATCCGTGGAAGGTCGTTGCCTCGGCAACACCAAGCTTTGCCGCCAATGCTTCCAGAGAGGATCGTTCCGGTCCGTCGCCGAAGATTTCCAGTGTCGCCTCGGGCAGCTCTTTCGCAATCAGCGCGAACGCTTCGAGAAGCAGTGCGACGTTTTTTTCGCGGCTCAATCTCGAGATGGCTCCGACGATCGGTCTTTCCGGCATTGGGGAGGGGGCGATACGAGGCGCAACTCCGGGCGGAATGATACGTACGCGCGATTCCGGTACGCCGACGCCGACGAGCGCGCGCTTTGCAGCTTCGGAAACCGTGATGACACGGGCGAGCCGCGCGCAGGCCGCGTACCAATAGCGGTATGGATTCAATGTGAGCGAACGCCCGGCGACGAGGTGCTCCGTCCAGATGACGTCCATTCCGAGGAGGCGAGCGATCGGCGTCGCGATCAGTTTCTCCGTAAACGAAAGACAGGCGACAGCTTTTGTCTTCCGTAGAAAACGGAACCAGGCAAGCGTGCACGATAGGACGCCGACGGAAAGAAGGGCGCTAAACGGAAAAAGCAGTACAGCGAGCGGTGTTACGGGTTCAAGGCCGCACCAAAGCGCCTTGGCGTGCCAACCACGATTTTTGAACGTTGCGAGGAGCGCTTCCGAAGAAGAAAGCAAATACGTCTCGTGTCCGGCGCGATGCAACCCTTCGATAACTTGTTCGGTGTAGCGTTCGCCGCCGCCTTGCGAGGACGCGTACGGAAAGGAAAGAAAGAGAACGCGCATCAGCTTTTTTTCGGCAGAAGCACTTTGACGGTTTCCGGCGTCACGGCGCGGAGCGTCAGTGCCAAGGCGGCGTACGCGGCGCCGCCAAGGACAACTTTAATAAGGACGTGCATGTCGGGAAGAATTGCAACGAAGCCAGCCATGAGGGCCGCAGCCAATGCGGCGCGGAGCGCGACGCCGAGCGACGGTACGAACTTCGTGGCGCGCCAGACGACGAAGAACGTGGCGCAGGCGATGAATGATTCGGCAGCGACG
>CAZKMF010000115.1:0-1570 GCA_964553975.1 uncultured Gammaproteobacteria bacterium
ACCGCGCGTGGCGCGGTGACGTGCGTATCTAGAGTCCCGAGCGCTCGATGAACTGCGCGCGCAGGCGATCGACGGCGTCCTGACGCCAGTAGATCCCGTGCTCGAGCGTCTGCTGTGCGTCCGTTGGCAGGTTCTTCCGCACGAAGGCGATGAAGTCCTCGCGGCTGCGCGCGAGGTCGTCGGTTTCGAAGCCATCCCGCTCGAGACGCACCGCGTAGGAGTGCAGCCATCCCTGCGGCGGCGGAAAGACCTCGGCAATGGCGAGCACCGGCGGTTGACCGTCCGGGTAGCAGACCGTGTTGAACGACTCGTTCCTGCCGCCCTGAACGAACCGGGCGTAGGTGCGATCGATCCCGATCCTCACCACGACGCGGAGACGCGGATCGGTGCTGCCCGCCTTGCGGACGATGCTGCTGGGGCGAATCCCCGAACTCTTGAAGAGCTTCGTCGCGATCGTGCCCTTGGCACGGGCGATCTTCGCCGAGACGTCCGAGATCGTGTCTGCGGCGTCCACGTCCACGCCGAGCGCACGGCAGAAGTGCATCTGCGCGGGCGTCGGTCGCCTGGAAGGCTTGGTGTTGCTCACGTGCGTACCTCCGTTTTCTTGTTGGCTTGCGTACAAAGGTGCGTTGCCAGTGAACGCCAAAAAAAGAGATTTGTCAAGCCGGGGCGTTAAAACAGTTTCGCGATCGCTTCTTTCAAATGCGGAAAGCTTTTCGGTGTAACTACCTGTCTGAACTGCAGGCGCTTCGCTTCGGCTTCGCGCTTGTCGATGAATGTGACGGGGCGCAACTCGCCGCCGAGGCCAACCTCGCCGAAGGCGGCGAGCGAAAAGGGGAGAGGCTTGCCCGCCAAGGCCGAGACGACGGCCAGCACGACGGCAGCATCGGCCGCCGGTTCTTTGACTTTGTAGCCTCCGGCCACGTTGATATGGATGTCGTGGGTTTGCGTCGGCACGCCCAGTCGTTCGGAAAGCACGGCAAGGAGTACCTGTAGACGATTGGCGTCGAAACCGGAGGCGCGCCGTTGCGGATAACCGAACGTGGTGCGCGAAGCCAGCGCCTGGATTTCAACCAGGATCGGACGAGTGCCTTCCATGATGCAGGTGACGACGGAACCGGGGACGTCCTTCGAGCGGTCGGTCAAGAAAAAGGAAGAAGGGTTCGCGACTTCCTTCAGGCCGGACGCGGTCATTTCAAACACGCCGACTTCATCCGTCGCGCCGAAACGGTTTTTGGCGGTACGAAGCAGGCGATAGTTGGAAGAACGATCGCCCTCGAACGAGACGACGACATCGACGAGATGCTCGAGCGTTTTTGGTCCGGCAACGTCGCCGTCTTTCGTGACTTGTCCGACGATCAGCATCGGCACGCCCGTGCGTTTCGCGTACTCCATGAGCTGCGCCGTCATGGCACGCACTTGCGTGGCGCTGCCTTGGGATCCAGTCGCCTCGGGGGAGGAGAGTGTCTGAATGGAATCAATAATCGCGAGCGACGGTTTCTCAGCGTCGATTGTAGCCAGTACGGTCGAGATGTCGGTTTCGGATAAAAACTTGAGCGTCGGCGCCGCG
>CAZKMF010000116.1:0-5464 GCA_964553975.1 uncultured Gammaproteobacteria bacterium
AAGCACAGCTCGTGCTCGTCGGTAAGATGGATTACTTCTACGAACGATTGGCGGCCGAAGCGGAAAAACTCGGCCTTCTCAAAGACAAAGACGTCGTCTTTTACGGATACGCCACGGAAGCGGAGCTGGCCGAACTCTATCGAAACGCGCGTTTGTACGTATTCCCCTCGCTCCTCGAAGGCTTCGGTCTTCCGCCGCTTGAAGCGATGCGTTACGGAACTCCGGTCGCCGCCGCCGACTCCTCCTGCCTGCCGGAAGTGCTGGGAGACGCCGCCACCTACTTCAACCCTGAAGACACGAGCGAGATGGTGCGGGTGCTGAAAAATGCTTTCACGGACGAGGCGCTGCGTGCAACGCTTTCAGCCCGAGGACAATCGCGCGCGGAACGCTACACCTGGAAGGAATGCGCGCTGCGCACGTATCAGACTTATCTTTCTTCCCTTCGACCATGACCGACTTCGCACGGAGCGAACTGACGGATGAAAAAGGCGACCGGCGCAAAGACGTGCCGATCCACGGTTCTTCGTTCGTGTCTCCGCACGTCGTCGATCTTTCTTCGTTCTCGTCGAAAGCTCCGAAAGGACCGAGACCGCGATTGAGTTTTGAACAGAAGCTCAGCGTGTGGCTCCGCGCGTTCACCCGCGCAAAGGACGATCAGCGCGCCATTGTGCCGTTCATGCCGCACAAAAAAATGAAGCGCGCGTCGATTGTCGGTTTTCTGAAGCTGCCGTTCGCGATACTTGCCTTGCCGTTCAAACGGACGCCGCGCACCCTCAAACCGCGCGCTCAACCCTTCGCGAAGATCAAACCGGCGCCGGTTGAACCGCTTACGCCGCGCGCCGACGCGCCCGCGCCCGTCACAATCGTGCTTTCCAAAAAACGCCGCGCGCATTTTTCGTTTTTTCCCGACGCGCGTTGGAAGCGCCACGTCATCGCTTTTGCCGCGATTGCTGTGATCGTGACGTTGCCGCTCCAAGCTCTGCTCTCGTACGCCGGACTGCTCCGTCGCGCCAACTTGATCGCGGCGGACGCGAAAGAAGCCGTTGGCGGCCTTAAAAACGCTGGAGAAACCGCGCTAAAAGGCGATGACGCGCAGGATTCGTTCAGGCGCTCCGCGGGCGCGTTTGCCGCCACGCGTGACAGCGTCGACGACGTCGCCGTGCGCTTGGCCGCGCTCCTGACAGGCAACGGTGAAAAACTTTCGAGTGGAACGAAACTTCTCGACGCGGGCGAAGCCGTTTCGAAAGCGGGCGCGGAACTCGCTGCCGGCGTCGACGCGATGCAACGCTCGCAAGGCACGAACGCGGAAAAAATTGAACGCATGTCTCGCGCGCTCGCGGCCGCACTCCCCTACCTCCAGGACGGCGTCGCGAAACTTGAAGACGTTTCTCCGCGCAGCGTGCCCGCGGCGTACCGCGACGGATTTCTTCGGATTCGCGCGGATGTCGCGTCGGCGCTCGAGGACGTAAAGCGCGCCTCGGCTTCCTCGCCCGTGCTGCTCGATGCCATCGGTGCGAACGGCAAGCGCCGCTATTTGGTCGTGTTTCAAAACTCGAACGAACTTCGTCCGACCGGCGGCTTCATCGGCTCGTTCGCGCTCATGGATCTCGAAGACGGAAAGATCGACAAGATTGAAATTCCTGCCGGCGGTTCCTACGACCTTCGAGGAGGATTCAATCAGCGTATCGCCGCTCCCGCGCAGCTGCGCCTCGTCAACAATCGCTGGGAGTTCCAAGATTCTAACTGGTTCGCGGACTTCCCCACTTCGGCCCAAGCCATGATGTGGTTCTATGAAAAGAGCGGCGGCCCGACGGTCGATGGTGTCATCGCCGTCACGTCCGGACTCATGCAGGATCTCCTGCGCGCCGTCGGTCCGAACGAGATGCCCGAACGCGGTAAGACGATCACGTCGGAGAACTTCATTACGGAAACGCAGAAAGCGGTCGAGATCGAATACGATCACGAGACCAACCGTCCCAAGCAGATCATTTCGGACATGGCTCCGAAACTGCTGCAGAAACTGGTCGACGGCGGTTCGTCCGACCTGCCGGCCTTGGCCGGAGCGCTCGGCCGTGCGCTCGCTTCGAAAGACATTCAGGTCTACATGCGCGACGCGTCGGCACAAGGCGCCGCGAACGAGTTCGGCTGGACCGGCGCAATGCGCCCGATTGAAGGCGCCGATTACCTTTCCGTTATCGACACGAATATTGCCGGAGGAAAAACGGACGGCGTCATCGAGGAACGCGTGCGTCACGAAACGCGCGTCGAGTCCGATGGCTCCTTGATCGACACCGTAACGATCACGCGCGCGCATCTGGGCAAGGCCGGTGAACTTTTCACGGGCATCAAGAATATCGACTACATGCGCGTCTACGTGCCCAAGGGCAGCGTGCTTCTCTCCGCGGAAGGCTTCCAAGCGCCGGGCGCGGGCTATTTCCTGCCGCCGGACACCACACTTCAACCTTCGACGCTCCTCTCCGCGGTGGAAGGATCGACAAAAACGGACGCGGAGACCGGCACGACGATCCATGATGAATCCGGACTGACCGTTTTCGGCAACTGGATCCAACTCGAACCCGGCGAGACGAAAACCGTGAAGCTTCGCTACCGACTCCCCTACCGTTTCGAGGACATGATCCGCGCGCCGGAGTCTTGGATGGATCGGGTGCAGGCGGCGCTCGGCGCGTACACCCCCAGCGCGGACATGAAACTCGTCATCCAAAAGCAACCTGGCGCGGCGCATCGCACGATTGAAAGCCGCATGACGCCCCCCTCCGACTGGTCGATTCGCTCGCGCGTGCCTAACGAGGCTAAAATCGGTTCCGACGGATTGAATCTCAGCACCACGCTTGATCGCGACCTGTACGTCGGTATGGTGCTCGTGAAACGCGAATGAACACTTCTATGGAGGAGACGAGCAAGAAAGCGAAACAAGATCTCGGCAAAGATTTGATGGAGATCTACGCGGATCGGGACGGCGCGTTGCCCGATTTCACGCGACTCGACGGCAAGCAGAGCAGCCGTTTCCGGTCGGCTATCATCGGTATCTCGTTCGGTCTGATCGCGCTCGGCGCGGCCGCCTGGGGCGGGCTCTATCTTTTCTCCCGCACATCCGGCTTCAGCGGCGAAGGCGTCGAGCTCTCGATAAAATCGGACGGCGCGCTCACAACCGGCACGGAAGAACAGATCGTGATTGCCTATCGCAACAAGGAGCGCATCCCGCTCGCGCGTGCGTCGGTTCAATTGAAAGCCCCGGACGGCTTCGAGATCCTTTCTTCCGAGCCAAGCACGCTCGAGAAAAACGCTTGGACAATCGGCTCTATCCCCTCCGGCGGTTCAGGTGAGGTGAAAATTCGCGGATACGTGAAGCGCGAACTGAACGCGGCGCTGACGTTCCAAGCGAATCTCGATTACAAGCCCGCCGACTTCAATGCTGACTTCCAGAAGGTTGCGTCAACGACGGTCGTCGTCCAAGACTCCGCGCTGACGCTTTCGGCAACCGGCACCGACGAAATGACGCCGGGAGACAACGTCACATACACGCTCGCGTACGAAAACACCTCCGACCAGCCGCTGGAACGCATGCGGCTTGTGATCAATCCCATCGACGGTTTCATTCTCGATTCATCGAAGCCGAAGAACGACGCGGATGTCGCGCTGCAATGGACCTTTCCGAAAATCGAAGCGCACGCCAAGGGCACCGTAAGCTTGCGAGGCACGTTCTCCGCCGGAGCGCGCGGACAAAAGACGCTCCAAGCGCGCATGGGATTCGCCGGCGATGAAGGCACGTTCGAAATCGCCAAAGCGGAAACGAGCACGAACGTGCTGAAGAGCAATTTGGATCTGGCCGTGCTCGTGAACGGTTCGGACAAGCCGCCGATCGTCTCGTTCGGCGATACGCTGTACTACACGATCCGCTACGAAAACGCCGGCGACGTTTCCCTGAAAGACGTCACGCTCTCGGCGGCGCTCCCCTCGGAACCCGAAGGCAAAACGATTCTCGACTGGGTCTCGCTCAAAGACGAACTCGCCGGCAAGCGGTCCGGGTCAACGATCTCGTGGACCAAGAAAGAACTGCCCGCGCTCGCCCTTTTGGCGAAGGGCGATAAGGGTGAAATCGGCTTCTCCGTGCAACTGGTCCGCAAGCCGTTTGCCGACGCAAGGTCTTCGACATACGCCGTCCACGCCGTCGCTAGCGCCTTGATCGGCAAGGCCGGCAACGTCACGGGATCTCGCCAAGTCGACACCGCACCCTTCGACGTCCGCCTGCAAAGCGACACGTCGTTCCAAGCCTACGGCCGCTACTTCACGGAGGACGGCACGCCGATCGGCACGGGGCCGTTGCCGCCGAAAGTCGGTCAGCCCACGGTCTACCGCGTGACCTGGGTCGTTCAGAACTCGCTCCACGAACTCACCGACCTCACGGCGACGACGATCTTGCCGCAAGGCGTGAAATGGACCGGAGTCAATCGAACCGTCGAAGCGGGCAGTCTGAGCTTCGATGAAACCGGCCGCAAGGCGACGTGGAGATTGAACCGGCTTCCCACCTCCGTAAAATCCGTCACGATCAGCTTCGACGTCGAGGTTACGCCCGAAGCCGAAGACGCCGGCAAGATCATCGACATCACCGGCGACAACCGACTCGAAGGATTTGATAAGGACGTCGGCAGCGTGATACTAAAAACGGCCCCTTCAATCGGGACCGATCTCCTCGGGGACGAGAACGCATCGGGCAAAGGCGTCGTGCAAGAGTAATTACCTCGCAATCTCTTCAACCGATCGTGCGCCAGGAAGCGCCGCAAGGCGCTTTTTGGTTTTCTCGAATGACGCGCCTGAAGGCACGCGCGCCGTGTAGCGATAGAGTCCGTCAAAACGCGGTTCGATCGTGACGCGCGCGGAAGCGAGAGACGCTTGGAGTTGTGTGTCCGGTTCGCCATCAAGCACGAGTAAGAACTGCGTCGCATCAACCAGTCGTCCGTCCGGCAAACGCCTGAAAGCGGCCGCGGGCGCGCAGTCTGCGCCGCACGTTGCCGTCCACAAACGACTGTGACATTCCGGCGGCGCTTCACGCTCGTTCGGATCTCGTTCCGGCTTCGCTTCGCAGCCAGCCGGACAAAGCGAGCCCACGGCCACCGACGCGCTCCGGCACTCGCGCTCTTTCATATCGATCGTCTCGACCACTGTTTGCATAAGCGAGTTACGAATCGGTGAACCGTCCGTCAGCACGCCAAACCCGGCGACAAGTAGCGTCGCGCCGAGAAGCAGTTGCGTGCGTGCGGTCTGCATATGTTGGGAGTATAGACGAACAGCGTACTCTTGACAAAACGTGTGTTTTCGCCTATTTTATCTCTGGGTTTCAAAAGGAGCGACCATGGAAACCTCGATCTTTGTTCTTCTCTTCATCGTGCTGCTCGGAGTCGCTATCGCATTCGGACTCCTCACGCGGGAATGCTGGCACGATTCA
>CAZKMF010000117.1:0-11717 GCA_964553975.1 uncultured Gammaproteobacteria bacterium
CCATGCGCCGCTTACGAGAAAGGATGTCGGTCGCGATGTAGCCGATCGGGTGTCCCACGTGCAGGCCGTTCGAAGACGGGTACGGGAACATGTCGAGGATGTAGCACTTCTCTTTCGAAGCGTCCTCGCGCGCCGCAAACACGCGCTCGGCGTCCCAACGGGACTGCCATTTCTTTTCGATGTCTTGGGGAACGTATTTACGCATAGCAAAACGACGTTAACACGGGCGGCGGCGCCCTGCAACGTCGCTCATTCGGTCAGTTTGAGGTAGGCGTAGCGGCCGAGTTCAACGACGAGACCGAGACCCACGAACGTGACGTAGAGCTGCATGAAGGCGACGAATGGCAAGAGGTTCATCACGCGGCCGAACTTGGCGAAGACGAGAAAGAGGTATCCCGCCTCCGCCAGAAAAAATCCGGAAAGGCTGAACCAAAAGAGGCGTCGTAGCTGCAAGCGACCGAAGACGAACGGCAAAAACGCGGCGACGAAAAAGCAGATGAACACCAAATTCGACTGGCGCAACAGCGCGCCCCAATCAAGGTCGGGCTGCCAACGGTACGCGAGCGAAATCCAGAGCACCAACTTGGCGATGCCGAGCGCGAGACCGTACTGCCACCACACGCCTTCGAGAAACTTTTTCTCAAGAACTAACACCATATAAGGCCAGTATAGCATGATTGACAAAAACGAGTTTCTGCCACATGCTAAAAGTAGCTCTGTCACATCACCCGCAACCAGGAGCAGTGCCATGCGGACCCCTTCGATCATCGGCTTCTTCGCCATCGTCATCGGACTCTGGGGCGGGAAGGCCGAGGCCGACCCGTTCCACATGCCCTGCGACAAGCCCGTCGACCTCTCGATCGGAACCGGTATCTTCACCGGCAATTCCGACACGAGCCGGTTCGGCGCCATCGAGTTCGAGCGGATCCAGCCGACGTTCCTGCGGCTCGGCCTGACGTTCTTCAGCAACTGCGAAGCGTTCACGGACGAGCGTGATGACGACAAGCCCGCCGCCACGCACGATCGCGTGACGCGCTGGTGGCTCGGCAGCCTCAGCTTCTACGGCACGATCACGCCGGAGACGACGAGTCTCGCCTTCCACGCGCAGCCGCAGACGGACACGACGGTCAACGGCCTGACGAAGGCCGACCTCAAGGCCGGCACGGACATGTCCGGAGGACTCGGGCTGGCGCTCTCGCTGATCGACAGCAAGCACTTCCACGTGGAAGCCTACGCCGAAGCGGCCGGAACGTTCGGCTGGAACCCGGCGCGCGCCGACACCGTCGTGGCGCACGCGCTTTCGCTGGACATCGATGTCACCGACATCGCCCGCGAGCACGCGCGTCTCCGCTACCGCTGGGACATGGAGAACGTCGGTCTGACGATCGGTTTCCCGATCAGACCGAACACGGTCTCGAAGAATCGGCTGACGCCCTATCTCTCGGCGGGCTACACCTGGTTCAACGCCGACGTGGACATCGCGCTCGATCAGCAGATCACCGATACGCTGACGACCCTGGGCGTCGACACCGCGAAGGTGACCGAACGCCGGTCGATTCGCAAGAGCTCGCCGACGATCGTCGTCGGCGCGCGACTGGACCTCAAGAAGTCCTTCTCGCTCGCGGCCTCCGCGATGTTCATGAAGACGCCGAGCACCACGGTCTACTGGTTCTCCGGTGAAGCGACGCTGCGCTTCAACTGGCCCTGGAAGCTCTAGCACGAGCCCCGCCCTGACTTCATCTGGGCGGGGCTTTTCTGTTATTGCGTTTTGGGAACAGCCATCTCGCCGCCCGGTTTACCTTGCGCGTCGAGGCAGAACCCGGCCGGGTCCGGAGCGAAGCCTTCGGGACAGGCACAACTGTCACCGTCGACTGCGCCGCCGGATTTCAGGCAGTTGCTTTCGTTGACGCCCGGCGTCGCGTCTTCGGGAATACTCGGCTGCGATGGTGCGCAGCCCGCGCCAAGCAGAAGAAAGAGTGCACCGATCAGGAAAAGTTTTTTCATACGCTTCCACGTGCCTTCATGGCTTCAGATATTTTTCTTACCGCTTCAATAAACGCCGCTTCGCGCATCGAACCGCCGAACTGTGTTTGCGCGGCGCGCACTTCTTGCCAGGCCTTCCGCATTTTTTCTTGCAACTTGGCGTTGACCGTTTCTTCCGCCCACTCTTCGCGCGTCAGGTTCTGCACCCATTCGAAATAGGAAACGGTTACGCCGCCGGCGTTGGCCAGTACGTCCGGCACGAGTACGACGCCGCGTTCTTCGAGCACATCATCCGCCTCAGGCGTCGTCGGTCCGTTGGCGAGTTCGAGTACAACTTTTGCTTTGATGTGCTTGGCAATCTCGGCCGTGATTTGGTTTTCGAGCGCGGCCGGTACGAGCACATCGCAATCGCACACCAGCAATTCTTCCTGCGTCATCGCTTGACCGAATCCGCTTTCCGAAAGATGTTTTTTCTGGCGCTTCGCTTCCGCCAACTGCTCGATATCCAATCCGTCAGGGTTATAAATGCCGCCTTTGGAATCGGAAACCGCCACGATCTTCCAACCGTGTGCGGCGGCAAGCTTCGCGAACCAGTAACCGACGTTACCGAATCCCTGCACCGCGATACGCTTTGCAGATCCACCGAGATTGGCGGCTTCGGCGGCCACATCAAGCAAGAAGTATCCGCCGCGACCGGTTGCCGCTTCACGACCAAGCGAACCGCCGAGCGAAAGCGGTTTGCCAGTGACGACGCCGGGCGCCGAGCGGCCGATCGTCTTTTCGTATTCATCGAGAAACCAAGCCATCTCGCGACCAGAAGTATTCATGTCGGGCGCGGGCACGTCGAGATCGGGACCGACGTGCGGTGCGAGCGCGCGGGCGAAGGCGCGCGTAAGACGTTCAAGCTCTCCAAGTGAAAGCGCTTTCGGATCGACGACGATACCGCCTTTGCCGCCGCCGAGCGGCACGCCGAGCACGGCCGTCTTGATCGTCATCCAAAATGACAACGCTTTCACTTCATCAAGATCAACGACGGGCGCATACCGAATGCCGCCTTTGTACGGTCCGCGCGCGCGGTTCCACTGCACGCGGTAAGCGGGAAACGTTTTTGTCTCGCCGGAATCCATTTTGACTTCAAGATCGAACTGCAAGATATGATCGGGCAGCTTCAGTTTTTCCAGCACGGCGGACTCAAGCCGCATCGCGCCGGCAGCCTTCTCAAGCTGCGTCATCGCGTTTTCAAAAGCATTGGGCATGATGGTAATTACGTTTTCATCCTACCGCTTTTCGCTAAAAGAAAAAGACCCTGTCTTTCAGAGAGGGTCGCCGCGCTTGGGACGGGGCACGAGGAACATGCCGAGCAAAGCGAGAGCGGTGCCGATGAGCAAGACGAGCATCACGCCATCATCGAATGACGTGGGCGGATGACTCATGCACGGCCAGTCCTGCACCGCCATGACGATGCTCGAGACGAGAGCGAACGCCAGGCAGAGCACGCTCAGAACAAACAGCACGTATGACACGATCTTTCGCATGATCTCCTCCGGAAGGAACGGTTGATGCGCGTTTTCTATCAGAAAAACGCCTCCCCGTCAAGGGAGGCGTTTTCTTATTTGCCGTTGTTTTCCGAAGCGCCGAAGCTTCGGTGCGTGAGCAAGCGTTCCGCCTCGAGCGCGGCCATGCAGCCGGTGCCGGCGGCGGTGATCGCTTGGCGATATTTCTTATCCATGACGTCGCCGCACGCGTAGACGCCTTCGATTTTCGTCTTGACGTCACCTGGACCGCTCGTCACGAGATACCCGAGCGCATCGAGGTCGAGCTGGCCTTTGAACAGTTCCGTGTTCGGCACGTGGCCAATGGCGGCGAAAAGGCCGTCGACGCGCATTTCAGATTCTTCGTTCGTCACGACGTTTTTGATCTTGATGCCGGTCACGTGTCCGACTTCGACGCCGAGCACTTCCGTCACCTGCACGTTTTCGACGAACGAAATTTTCGAATTGCTCTTGGCGCGATCGAGGAGCGGTTTCGAAGCTTTGAATTTTTCTGAGCGGTTCAAGATCGTAACCTTGGTCGCGAACTTGGTGAGGAAGGTTGCTTCTTCCATCGCAGAGTCTCCCCCGCCAACCACTGCAACTTCTTTTCCTTTGAAGAAGAAGCCGTCGCAGGTAGCGCAAGCGGAAACGCCTTTGCCGAAGAGCGCCGTTTCCGAAGCCAGACCAATGCGCCGCGCCGAAGCACCCGTCGCGATGATCACTGTTTCGGCTTCGTAGGCTCCCGCAGCCGTCGTCACTTTAAACGGCTTCGACGAAAAGTCGACGGCCGTCACGATTTCTTCCGACACGCGCGTGCCGAATTTTTCGGCCTGCGCTTTCATGTTCAACATCAAGTCGGAACCCATGATGCCTTTGTCGGCACCGGGCCAATTTTCGACTTCGGTCGTCGTGGTGAGCTGACCGCCCGGCTGCGGACCGGCGAACAAGAGCGGTTTCAAATCGGCGCGCCCGGCGTAAACGCCAGCGGTATACCCGGCCGGACCGGCGCCGATGATAATGACTTTTTCCATCTTACGTCCGTTACGCGGCCATGTGCGCCGTGAGTTTTTCGATCAGCTTGTCCTTCGCGGTGACGCCGACCATCTGTTCGACGACTTCGCCGCCCTTGAAGATCATCAAGGTCGGGATGCTCATGATGCCGTACTTTGCCGGAACGTTCTGGCTTTCGTCGGCGTTCATCTTGGCGACTTTGACCGGCTTGCCTTCCAGATCCTTGGCGATTTCTTCGATGATCGGTCCCATGATTTTGCACGGACCGCACCACGGCGCCCAGAAATCGACGAGCACCGGCACGTCGGACTTCAAGACTTCGGCTTCAAAATTTTGATCGTTGAGAATGACTTCCATAGAAAAGATAAAAAGGTGTTTGGAATCCATGCGACGTCGGCTGGCCGGACGCGCCGCCAGGCGGTCGGGCTCGCGCGCGAACGAAGCGCCTCCACTGTAGTCGAAAACGAGCTACCTGTGAAGGCAGCTCGTTTGCTCTTAGAACCCGAGTTGTTTCTCGCGTTTCTCTTCGGAATAGACCTCGAGCACGTCGCCGAGGGCGATCGCTTGACCCTTGCCTTCGAAGCGGATACCGCATTCTTGTCCGCCGAAGACTTCTTTGACGGATTGTTTCTGGCTTTGGAGGTCGGAAATCTTGCCGCTCGCGATCGGTTCGCCGGCACGGAAGACCTGCGCCATGGCGCCGCGTTCGACTTTACCGTCCGTGACGATACCGCCGACGATCTGGCCGTCCTTGCCGCTCTTGAAGACACCGCGGATTTCGAGTTTTCCGAGATCGGTGCGGATGACTTCCGCTTTGAGGTTCTTCTTGAGTTCCGCTTTCACGTCGTTCAGCAAGTCGTAGATGACCTTGTATTGGCGGATCGGAATGTTTTTCGTGTTGGCGGCGCTGGCGGCGGAGGTGGTCGGAGCCACGTGGAAACCGAGCACCATCGCGCCGTTCGATTCGGCGCTGAGAATGTCGGCGTCGGTGATGTTACCGAGGCCTTTGCCGACGACCTTCACGCCGACTTCAGGATGCGTCATGCGCTCGAGAGAGCCCATGATGGCTTCGAGCGAACCGAGCACGTCGGCGCGGATGATGACGTTCGTCCACTGCTTTTCGGCATTACCTTCTTCCGAAGAAGATTGCGACGACGTCGAAACGGTCGACTGTGTCGTGCTCTGTGCGTGCTTGACGGCTTTCCAATCTTTCAAATCTTTGGCGCGTTCCGGAACTTCCATGACGTCGCCGACGGTCGGGGTCAATTTGAAGCCGAGAATTTTGACCGGCATGCCCGGAGGCGCCGCTTCAACGCTCGCGCCGGTGAAATCTTTCATCGCGCGCACGCGGCCGTAGTTCACGCCGCCGATGCCGGCGATGTCGTTTTTGTGGAGCGTGCCGCCCTGAATCAACACCGTCGCGACCGGGCCTTCGCCCTTGTCGACGTGCGATTCGATGATCGTGCCGATGGCGCGGCGTTCCGGGTTCGCGCGAATCTTGTCTTTTTCCAAATCGGCGACGAGCAAAATCGTTTCCAGTAGGCCGTCGATGCCTTGTTTGGCTTTGGCGGAAATCGGCACCATGACGGTTTTGCCGCCCCAGTCTTCGGGAATCATGCCGAGGTCGGAGAGCTGGCGCTTGACCTGGTCCGGGTTGGCGTCGGCTTTGTCCATCTTGTTGATCGCAACCACGTACGGCAATTTGGCCGCTTCGATGATGCGGACAACTTCGACGGTTTGCGGTTGGACGCCGTCGTCGGCGGCAACGACAAGCACGGCGACGTCGGCGACGCGAGCGCCGCGCGAACGCATCATGGTGAAGGCTTCGTGGCCCGGCGTGTCGATGAAGGTGATCTTGCGGCCGTTCTTTTCGGCCTGGTAGGCACCGATGTGCTGGGTGATACCGCCCGATTCGTCCTTAGCGACGGCGGCGGCGCGGATCGTGTCGAGCAGCGTCGTTTTGCCGTGGTCGACGTGGCCCATGACGACGACGACCGGCGGGCGGGGCTGCAAATTGCCTTCGTCCTCATTCAAAACGGACTCTTTAAGGGAGTCGAGCGCGTTGGAAACGGTTTCTTCCTTTTGCGTTTCAGATTCTTTGACGGCTTGGTAGCCCAAATCTTCGGCCGTGACGGCAGCCGTGTCGAAATCGATGCGCTCGTTGATGGAGGCGAGAATGCCGCCCTTCATCAGCTCGCGGATGACGTCGGTCGCAGGGCGCTGAAGCTTGTCGGCCAGTTCGCGGATCGTAATGGAAGGCGGCAGCGCGATTTTGCGATCCGCGCTGACTTCACCGGCCTGAATCTTGCGGCGCAGCTCCATTTTCGCCTTTTCGTCGGAGAGCTGTTTTTGGCGCCACGCAAACTCCTGCCAGCGGCGGATGATGCGTTCTCCCTCGCGCTGGTCGACCTTAATAGCCTTGCGGCCGATGTCGAAACCGAGCACGGGCAGCTTTTGGCGGAGTTCTTCAGGTGTGACGCGCAGGCGGCGCGCAAGTTCGGTGATGTTCATGGTAGGGGCAGCGTACGCTTTAAAAACGGGCCTGTCAATAAAAAAGGCCTCAGGCGAGGCTGAGGCGTCAGGTGTCCTTGGCAGGCGTGTCGGGCGGCATCTCGATCTCGATCTCCTCGTCGAGCTCATCGAGCGTCATCTTGGCGGTCCGCTCGGTCTCTTGCCGTTCGAGCTCGGCGAGCTTCCGATCGATCTCCTGCTCGTGCACTTCCCCACGAACGACCGCGAGGTCTTGGGCGACCTGCCGTCGGATCTCCGCCTTGAGCAGGATGCTGTCGGGGAGCGGAAGCCAGTTGAGCGAAGGCTCGTTTTCGTCGCCGAAGATGTCTTCGAACGTCAGACGGCTGCCCAGCTTGGCCAGCTCCTTGACGGAGCCGTACTGGAGATGTCCGTCTTCGAGCTTCCGCTGTATGCGAATGATCTGCGGACGGAAATCGATGATCAAACGCGCCATCTGGCGTGCCGCCTCCATGTCTTCCGGAGAACTCGCGGTGTCGAACACTACGAGGTTCACGACGCTGACGCGTGCGTTGTAGCCGCGAATGATGTGTACGAGTCTCCAACAGCTGCACAGCCAGACGTTGCGGAACTCTTCGATCGGGGGCAGAGCATCCATCGCCACATGCGAAGACGCCCATGCGTTGTGGAGCCGTTCGGCGTACTCGGCCAGTTTGGCCGCTTCCGCGTCGGACGTGCTTTCGCTCCGCGCCGTCAGAAGCTTGTGACGACCGTGGGCTCGAACGCGAAGGGAGTCACGCACGCGCCGTGCGACCGCGAAAACGGCGCCAAGCGCGAGACCAATCACTGGATGGCCGGCATAGGCAAAGGTTGCCGCAGTCGAACCGGCAGCGAGCAGATCCGGAGCGTGCGCCATCAAGCCGCTGCGCTTGGCGTTCAGATAGACCGCCTTCAAAGGACCGGCGTTCCGCTCGCGCAGAATGCTCTCGAGCGTCTCGTACGGCCTCGGCAGGATTTCTCCGATGTCGATCGTCGACAAGGCTTGATAGCATCGATCCGCGTCGAACGGAGAAATCGCTTTGTCCTGAATCGCGGCACCGTAACGCGCGAACATTTCAGGATTGAACAGCCAGAGCGGGAATGGAGCGACAGCTTGCTTGGGTTCGGCGGCGGGCGCCTTGCCAGCTTCGACCGTGCTCTTCTTCTCCGGATCCTCCACGCCGTCAGGAGGAATCTTCTTCTCCTCAGAACTCATGGGGGACCTCCTGTTGTCGGAAAGGACGTTTCGAGCTAGTCTCAACCTAGCATTTACAGGCGCTCTGTCAATATGGATGCCCCCGTCTCCCCTTCCGGATTCTTGCTGATCGACAAGCCCGTCGGACCGACCTCGCACGACGTGGTCGACATGGTTCGACGGATTTTGCGCACCCGGAAAGTCGGACACGCCGGCACGCTCGACCCCTTTGCTTCCGGCCTCCTTATCATCGCCGTCGGCGCGATGACGAAGCAGCTTTCGAACTTCGTAGGCCTCGACAAGGCGTACGAAGCAACGCTGCGCTTCGGCGCCTCGAGCGACACCATGGATCGCACGGGCACGATTGAACAAAAAGAGTGTGCGGCCATCACGCAAGCGCATCTTGAAACCATACTCTCCGAATTCCGCGGCGAAATCAGCCAAGTGCCGCCGATGTATTCCGCCAAAAAAATCGGTGGGCAAAAACTCTACGAACTCGCGCGCGAAGGAAAAGTGGTGGAACGCCAGCCGGTACGCGTCACGATTCATGAACTTGAGATCGTATCCTTTGCCTGGCCGGTCGTTGTGATTCGCACGCGCGTTTCTTCCGGCACCTACATCCGCGCGCTGGCGGACGACATCGGCAGCGCAATCGGTTGCGGCGCGTATCTTGAAGAACTGCGACGTACCGCGATCGGTCCGTATCGCGTCGAGCGCGCGGTGCAACCGAAAGACTTAACCGCGGCCGATCTCTTCATTGACGCGGCGTCTTTGAACTGATACGTTCGGCCCATCGTTCTTGGAAAGGAGCCGGGAGTGAAGAAATCCGAAATCAAGGCCGTGTTCGCACGCGATCTGAGCGTCGCTTCCGAAGCGGCGCGTGCGCTCTATCAGCGCGCTCGACGCGAAATCGCGAGCGCGCGCAAGCGGAATCGAACCGAGGTGCGCGTGCACGCAACGTCACACCTCGGCGTCGCCGAGGCCGTGGCGTTGCTCACGCATCCGCGCAACGGTTTCCGCGCATTCATGAAGATCGATCCGCGCCGTGGAGGCGAGAACGCCGGACGGCCGATCATCGTCATCGAAGGTCTTGGTCGCGCTGTCGACACCGCTTCTCACAAAGCGAGGAAGACAGCGCAACTGTCCGCGCTCAAGCGGGCATTGGCCGACGCGCCGAGTGTCGTCCAGGACGAATTCCGTCGCTGTCAGGCCAGCATCATGGAAGCGTGCGCCGAGCACAACCACGCGCTGCCCAACGGCTTCGAGCTCATCCTCTACCCCACCGACCGCGAGGTGCTGACCGAGACGCAGATTCTCCTCCTGCAGGAGCTTCTCCGACTCGGTGGCTGGACGATCGCGCTCTACGCGCCGCTCGCCTGGCGAAGCAAGACAAAGCCGCGTCCGATCGGCCTCATGCTCCGCCACTTCACGGAGTGATCACCTGGTGATCTTCCACACCTCCGCCTCGTCATCCGCGTAGACCCGTTCAACCGACGGGTCTTTTTCTATGATGGGACGCAGCGCGTCGTGCGCGCGGCGCGTGAAGACGTAGCGCGCGTGAAAATCGTTCAGGATGAGATCGGACGGATTGCGTCGGCGTCCGTCGCCGATGTCGCGCCAGAGCCAGTACTTCGCGGGATCATTGCGATAGAAGAACATCGGGTCCATGCCGGCGATGTATCGATGCGTGACGTCGCGATAGAACACATACGGAAAATCGTCCCAGGCGCCGTGAAAAATGATCTCCCCCGCCGGCACGTGCGTACGCGTCCATGCGCCGACGGCCGCAAAATGCGTGAACGGCGTGCGTGCAACATACAATTTTCGCGCGTACCACACACCGTGAAGTGAAAGTAGCGTCACGAAAGCGACAGACGATACAAGGAGCGGCCGGAACCATTTGCCGGCCCAGACATGCAGGCGATCAAACGTGGCACGCGTATCGAGTAGAAGAGCATCGCCAAGCAGCGCGCCCACGAAGAGCGCGAGCGGCAGGAAATATTCCTTCTGGCGCGCTTGCCGGAGCGTCATGAGCAAGAAAAAGATCGCGAGCGCGGTGATACATGCGATATCTCGGCGCCTCGCGTCGCTGACGTCGGGTGGTGTTACCTTTTCATAGATCATCGAGCCGAGACGCACGAAGGCGGCGAAGATCGCGAGGAAAATCACCGCGTTTTCAACCAAGAGCCGACCGAGTTCCATCGGATACCATTCGTTGCCGACCTGCACGCTAGGGTCGTGATTACCGATAACGGCAATTTGAACGATCTGCTCCCAGTCAAAAGCGAGATTCGCCGGAAAGAATGGATTGATCACAAAACCAGCCGTGAGACCACCAACGACAAGAAGTGGTGTACGCCAATCTCGACGCACAATCGCGTGGACAAGCGCGGCAATCATCAAAATTGGCCAGCCACCGTGCAACCAGACGTAGGCGAAGGCGATGCAAAAGATCGCGACGCGGTTTTTTAATTTGAGACAACCTAGAAACAGGAAGAACGCGACAAGCGCGAGTGCTGACGCTTTCGTCAATAAAAGACGAAACAAAAATCCCGTCGAGACAAGAAGCGGCAGCGTCCAGAGCCAAGGACGCCGCACCCCGTAGACGCCAAGCATCCACGCGAACGCCGCCATGGCCAATGCCGCGAAACACACCGTCGCGATCTTGAGACCGAGAAAATCGCCGAAGACGGTCAAGAACGGAATAAGCGCGAGGTGATAAAGGAAGTGTTGATCGGCGTAATGCCCAGAGAGCGTCGTGAACGGCAGCCACTCGAACACACGCACGGGTCCGGAAGCGGCCGTCAGCTTCGCCATCTCCAAATGATAGTAGGCGTCAGGGTCGCCAAAACCGGGTACGGCGTGGATAACACCGAACACAGCGAGAGCCAAGAAGAAGATCGTGACCGTGGGGCGAAACCGCATGTCCGCAGTATACGCCAACAAAAAAACCATGGCAGTGTGCCATGGTCAACGCGCAGCCAGCGCGTAATGAATGTGCGGGCGATTCTCCACCAGCTCGGTGCGAACGTAGCGCAGCAAGCGTTCCGATCCTTGCCATCGCAGGACCGTATCCTTTGCGAAGGGATCGATGATCGCCGCGTCGTCTCCGCGTTCGCGGAGAAGCTGCGCGACGCATTCCTCCGGCGACGCATAACGGCGCGTGCGACCCTCGACGAGTGCGCGACCGTTTTCATCGGCAAGCGCGACGCGCGCCGATCCGCGGAAGAACTCAACGGGCGGTTCTTGGCGCGTGCGCAGCTCTTCGAACGGCAGGATGCGCTCGACACCGCTCGCCGCGTACCGAAGGAACGTGGCGTAGTCCCCCTCGCGCACGGAGCGCCGCAGATGTTCACCCCACGAACGGTCTTCGTACGCCTCGCCTTCGAGACCGAAGACGACGCGTTGCTCGATCATCGGTAGCCGGCCGAAGATGTCGCGCATGCCGGGGTTGCTCGAAGCGACGGCAACGGCGTCTTCCATGCCTG
>CAZKMF010000118.1:0-2313 GCA_964553975.1 uncultured Gammaproteobacteria bacterium
TGGACGTCAGACTCTCGGGACTCGGCAGTTCGCCGATGGATTTCGCCACGTCGTTCATCGGCAACGCGGCTATGCTGGAAACGCGTTTCGGAAAGACTGTATCCCAATGCATGCCCAACCAGACGCCGCCGATTGCGGCGATCAATGCCACGACGATAAAGCTGAGTTTACGCATAGATCAGTGAAGTGAGTTTTGCCACGCGGCCACGACTTTTTGAAATGCGCCCGTCTCTTCCGGCTTGATCGGATCGGTGCCGGGGAACGTTTCTTTCATCGGGTTGATCTTCGTTCCGTTTTTGACCATCTCGTAGTGCAGGTGCGGGCCCGTTGAGAATCCGGTCGTGCCGACGTAACCGATCACTTGTCCTTGCGTGACTTTCTGACCCTTCTTCACGGCGAATCGCGTCTGGTGGCAGTAGTTGGTGCTGTAGGTGCCGTTATGGCGGATCGAAATCTTGTTGCCATACGGACCGTCCCAGCCGGCAAACGTGACGGTGCCGTCGGCCGTGGCGCGAATCGGCGTGCCGATTGGCGCCGCGTAATCGATGGCGCGATGCCCCGTCGATTTATTGAACGCGCTGACGTAGCGCAAACCCGTCGTAAATCCCGACGTAATGTATTTGAACGCCACCGGTGCCTTCAAGAAGAGTTTGCGAAGCGCCGCGCCCTTTTCGTCGTAGTACCCCTCCTCGCCTTCCGCGTTCTTGAAAAAATACGCTTGGTGTGTGTCGCCGCCGTTCACGTATTCAGCCGCGAGAATATTTCCCGGCATGACGTAGACACCATCGCGGTACCGTTCTTCGTAGACAACAGAAAACGCATCGCCGGAACGCACGTCCTGGGCAAAGTCGATCGTCCACTGAAACACGTCACCAAGCTCGATGACCGCGCGCTCGTCCATCCCCTTTTCCAACGCGGCGGCGTACAGCGACGAATCCACGACGCCTTTAACGGTTTTGATCTTCACTTCGTATGTAATGGCATCGCGCGTGGCTTTCCAACCGTCCGCGCTCTTCCGTACGTGCAATTCTTCTTCGCCGGAAATCGGATACATGAGCGCCGTGAGCGCGCTTGATTGCGCATCATATGCGAATTCAAGTTTCTTTCCCGCGCGGATATTGGCGAGATCGTACACCTCCTTCGTCGCCGTGTAGATCGCCGTCGCGTCTTCCTCGCTTACGCCCTGGCTTTCCATAAGTGCACTAAACGTCGCTTTGGCCGGGATCTCGACAACCTCAACGCGCTCCTCCGGCGGCTTGGGCGTCGGTGGGGTTTCTTTGGTCAGGGCTTGTTCGGGACTTCCTTTCGCTTTATGCGAAAACGGGCTTAACAGGAAAATACCACCCGCCACGAGGGCGAGTCCGGCCGCGAGAGTGATCGCTTTGCCTTTCATAGGGACGAGTGTAGCCCAGATTCCGGGGGCAAGGAAGTGAAATATTGACTTTTTCGCTGATTTCTGGTTAAATCATGCGTCGCTCATTGCACCCCTCTCAGCAAAGGAAGGTTCGCCATGCAAAAGGCCGTACTGATCCACGGATTCCACCTCCAGTCCCGTCTACAACTAGGCAACATCTCCTACGACTGGAGCGATCTGGTCATGGGTCAACTCGACCAGGGACTCTTGAACGGTCGCGCGACCTACGGCGTCGGCGTCGCCTTCAAGACCAACGCCGACGCCGTGATCTTCTCGACCGGCGCCAGCGAGCGCGACGGCCTCAAGGAGGCCGAATACACGTATCGCGCCGTGCTGGCCAAGTCGCGTCTCATCGCGGAGCGCCTCGGCGTCTCGGACGACGGGTTCTGCGACTGGCTCATGTCCCGGGTGCGACTCGACGTCGAGTCGCAGACGACAGCGGAAGAACTGCGACGGAACCTGAGCTGGTGCGCCGAGCACGCCATGTACAACGTCACGCTCGTCACGAGCCGCTTCCACGCGCCTCGCGCGCTCTCGAACGCCAACGACGCGCGACGTACGCTCGGTCTGGGAGCGCTCCGCATTCAAGCCGTGGCTCCGGAGGACCCGACGCCCGCCCCCGTGATCTTCGAACCACCCACCAGGCCGGACCGTCCCAGCAACGACTGGCACGGTACACTCGGAAAGATCTTCAAACTGCCGACCGCTCACCAAGACGACGCCTTCGCCGAGATCAAGGCGATCATCGACTACTACACGGCGCTCTGAAGACGCAACGACGCCGCATCCATGGATGCGGCGTCTTTTCATTTAACCGGTGACCGGCTTCGCGACGAATTGAATTTTCACTTTGACTTGCTGATCAACGTTGGCGACAAAGGGGACGTTCGGGATGACGA
>CAZKMF010000119.1:0-6650 GCA_964553975.1 uncultured Gammaproteobacteria bacterium
TAAGTTGTTTTTCGACTTTATTCATAATTTAATTGTAGCAAAGAAAATCCGGACACAACATACCGGTTTTTTTGATTGCTATTAGAGAGATAAAATATGTGGACGGCATAAGATTCGAACTTATGACCTTCTCGACGTCAACGAGACGCTCTAGCCAACTGAGCTAAGCGCGCTCATGGCTGCCCACAAGCTACACGATATCCGGAAAAGAATCAAGACCCCAGCTTGTCCACTTCGCAAACGCCGCGCAGTGCTATACTTTTCTTACACTATGCGCGCGTTTCGGAGACTCCTTTTGGCCATGCTCGTGCTCGGCGTCCTCGGAGGCGCGGTCTTCGGCGTGCTTTGGATTAAGAAGGAGGTTGAGGCGCGTTCGCTGGACGGCGTGATCGTCGAACCGGCTCCGCCGCAGCCCGCTCCGCCGAAAGAGGAAGAGAAAACGGACGCGCGACTCGAAGGTTTGGTCGCTCGCAAGGACGGCGCGCGATTGCTGTACGCGCCGGAGGCGGGAACAAAAATTTTGTCCGCTTCTTTCATTGATAATGACACGCTGCTTTTGACGACGACGTCCGGGAGCGGTAAGGACGCGCGTTGGAACGTCGCGCGGTTGGACGTAAAAAACGCGACGCTCGTCTCGCTGCTTGAAGGAAACGTGCCGCGCCTAACCGCCAGTCACCGTGCGGCACATCGCAACGCCGGACGCTTCTGCTACTCCGAACGCGAAGCGAAGCGTGGCGTGTATGAAGTTTGGTGCGCCGACCTTGAAGGAAAAAATCCGAAACAAATCACGAAGAACGACGGGAAGGAGGATTTGCTGTCGCCTGCGATCTCACCGGACGGCGCCTGGATCGCTTTCGAAGTCGATGCCGACCGCCCCAAGCCGCAAGGCGCGGCGATCTGGAAAGTCCGATTGGACGGTTCCGATCTCCAGCAACTCACGCGCGGCGCCGACGACCGCCGTCCGACCTGGTCCGACGACGGACTCAAATTGTATTTCCAGCGACGTCCGGTCGTGAGCGGTTCCGTGGCCGTCGGTGCCGGAGGCGCGAGTTGGGATATGTACGCCATGGACGCGGACGGCAAAAACTCCGGCCCGCTTCTGCGCACCTACGATGAAGACGAACTCTTTCCGACGCGCCGCGCTTCCACAAACGAATTTGTCGTGACCGAAGCCGCGAGCGGCGTGCCGGCGCGTCTCAAAAAAATCGACTCGATTACGAAAGCGGGGGAGTACCTGACGGACGGACAGTCCGGTCCGGAAATCTCGCCATCGGTATCGCCCGACGGCGCACTGGCTGCATTCTTGGCTCCGGTCGCGGCCGCGCAAACGGAGTCGTTCGGCGTCTGGTTGACGCAGATCGCACCGTAAGCGGCGGTACGGTATACTGGCCAACATGCTACGGAGCACGACGCATTTCAATTGGATACGCGCGACCGCTTCTTTGGTATTCGGCGCGCTCGTCTTTCTGGTCGTTACGTCGTTTCTCGTGTTGCCATGTTTGAACGGGGACAACGGCCAGTTTCACACGGCGCAAGCGCAGTCGTGCAATCAGCACAAAATTTTCAAACCGCAGGCCGACCTCTGCAAGCTGTTCCAGATGCTGCCCGCCGAAGCGCCGATGCGGTTTCTCGTCGTCTTCCTGATCGTACTGGGCGCTGTCATTTTTTCCGCTCGATCGACCGTGTCGACGGCGCGTTTGAAAGGGAGATGGAAACGCATCGCTTCGCTGCCCTTCGCCTCCGCCGATCCGCCGCGCCTTCCGTATTTCGCCGCGCTGCGCGACGCCTGACGTTTCGCTCCGCACTCCGCACGCGTTTAACTCTGAAATGATTGTATGGATCACAACGAAAAGTTTTCGATGTCGCTCTCGGTGAAGCAGATCTTCCTCGCGGGCGTCGCGGCCGGCGTCCTCGGCGCTGCCGCACTCGGTTTCCTCCTCATGGCCAGCAAGGGCGCGAACTTCGGCAGCATGTTCACGGGTTCGGCCCGTGCGCCGCTCGCGGCCGCTCCGACGAACGGTGCGCCGTCTCCTGCCGCCGGTAACGGCGAGCAGGTCGGTAACGTCACTCCGGTGAACGATCAGGATCACATCCGCGGCGACAAGAACGCCGAGATTACGCTCCTCGAATACTCCGACTTCCAGTGCCCGTACTGCTCGCGCTTCCACCCGACGCTCGTTCAGGCGCTGAACGAATATAAGGGCAAGGTACGCTGGGTCTACCGCCACTTCCCGCTCACCTCGATCCACCCGTACGCGCAGAAGGCCGCTGAAGCTTCGGAATGCGCCAGCGAACAGGGCAAATTCTGGGAGATGGCCGACGCGCTCTTCGGTCAGCAGGACCAGTGGACCGCCAAAGCGCTTGATGCCGCCACGCTCGAAGGTTTGGCCAAGACGGCCGGCGTCCGCGATCTGAAGAAGTTCAGCTCTTGCGTCACAAGTGGCAAGTACACCGCGCTCGTCAACGCCGACGAAAAGACCGGCGAAGCCGCGGGCGTCACCGGTACGCCGGGCACGATCGTGATCGGCAAGGACGGCTCGAAGCAGCTCATCCCGGGCGCGCTTCCGTACGACTCCGTCAAGCAGATCATCGACTCGATGCTCAAGTAGTCGGAACTCTCCGAAAAAGAAAAGCCGCCTCGACGAAGCTCGTCGGGGCGGTTTGCGTTTCAGGTGCCGGTCTCGGGTAGGGCTTCGCCGAAGACTTCGTCGAAGGCGAGATCGGCGCGGCGCAGATAGTCGTCCATCGTGCCGTTGTCTTCCTGCTGGAGCGTCTTGGGCACGGCGTCCCAGATCGTCGAGACGTGGACGATCGGCATCGGTTTGTAGCGCGGGTTCTTGAAGGTGCGGCGGCCCTTGGCTTTGTGCAGCGGATGATAGAAGCGCAGTCGCACGACGTGGTCGCGCCAGTCGCGGCGCACGCCGTCGCGATTGAAGTACTGCGCGGCTTCGTCTGCCAGTGTGCGAAAGGTCGTGAGATGGCACTCGTGCTGCTTGTCGGTTCTGGGCGCGGGCGTGAGCTCGAGCAGGCAGCCGGGCAGCACGCCGTGGATCGTCATGGCGTCGGTCACGATGAACGCGGGGCAGCGGTAGCCGATGCGTAGCGTGCCCTTCGCCATCTCCGGCACCTCGATCATCAGATCGAAGCGCAGATCGAGCAGCGCGCCGACCGGCACCTCTTCGGTGAAGGTCAGTCGCAGGCCGATCGTCGGATTGGTCGCGTCGTGGGTATTGCCCAGTTCGAAGTCGATGCGACGCAGGCGATCCCGCAGCCAGTTGGCAAGGTGTCCAGGCGCAATGATCATGTTCCCTCCAGAAAAGCAGGTCGTGGGAGTCGGGTAGGGAAGGCGTAACGTACCCGAAAAAAACCGGAATGTCAAGGATCCTTGAAGGACGCGCCTCGTTCCTTTAGGATGGCTGCATATGCAGAAACGACCGGCGAAGCCCGAACTCGACAAAGCCTACGACGCTTCCAAAGTGGAAGACGCTATCTATCGCCGCTGGGAAGCGAGCGGCTTTTTCAATCCGGACAAGCTGCCGGGCGGCAAGAAGAAGAAACCGTTCACGATCGTCCTGCCGCCGCCGAACGCGACGGGCGTCCTCCACGTCGGCCATGCCACCATGCTCGCGCTGGAAGATTTGATGATCCGCTACAAGCGCATGCGCGGCTTCGCTTCGCTCTGGGTTCCGGGCACCGACCACGCGTCGATCGCCACGCAGAACAAAGTCGAGAAGCTGATTCAGGAGAACGAAAAGAAATCCCGCCACGACCTCGGCCGCGTCGAATTTTTGAAGCGCGTCGAGACGTTTGTCAAAGGCTCTCAAAACACGATCCGCAACCAAATCCGTAAAATGGGTTCGTCGATCGACTGGTCGCGCGAGGCCTACACGCTCGATAAGCCGCGCTCCGAGGCGGTGATCGAGATGTTCAACCGCATGTACGAAGACGGTCTCGTGTATCGCGGCGAGCGCGTCGTGAACTGGTGCGTGCGCTGTGCCTCGACGCTCGCGGACGACGAAGTTGAATACAAAGCGCAAAAGGCCAAGCTCTACTTCCTGAAATACGGCCTGTTCAGCGTCGCGACCACGCGCCCCGAAACGAAACTCGGCGACACCGCCGTGGCCGCCAATCCTTCCGACGAACGCTACAAGAGCTGGATCGGAAAAACGTTTGTACTCAACTGGGGACACGGCACCAAGCCGCTCACGATCCGCGTTATTAACGATCATAAAATCGACATGACGTTCGGTTCCGGCTTGATCGGTGTCACGCCCGCGCACTCCGCGGTCGACTTCCGCATGGCCGAGAAGAACAAGCTCCCGATCGTCAAAGTGATCGGTGAAGACGGCCGCATGCTCGAAGCGGCGGGGAAGTATCAAGGCATGACGGTGCTCGAAGCGCGCCACGCTTTCGTAAAAGATCTTGAAGCTCAGGGCTTGATCGAGAAGATCGAAGAGATCGACAACAACCTTTCCGCTTGCTACCGCTGCGCGACAGCTATCGAACCGCTCACCTCGCTGCAATGGTTCGTCGACGTCAACAAGAAGATCAAAGGCCGCGGCAAGTCGCTCAAGGAACTGTCGCTCGACGCCGTCAAAAAGGGCGGGGTCAAGATCATTCCCGAACGCTTCGAGAAGGTCTACTACCATTGGATGGAGAATTTGCGCGACTGGTGCGTCTCGCGCCAGATTTGGTTCGGTCATCGCATTCCGGCTTGGCACTGCGAGAGAGACCACGTCACGGTCGCACGCAAAACGCCGACGAAGTGCGCTACGAAAGGCTGCGGCTCGAAAAAACTCCGCCAGGATGAAGATACGTTCGACACGTGGTTTTCTTCCGGCACCTGGACGTTCTCGACACTCGGCTGGCCCAAGAAGACGCCGGACTTGAAACGTTTCCATCCGACCGACGTCCTTGAAACGGGCTACGATATCCTCTTTTTCTGGGTCGCCCGCATGATTTTGATGACGGAGTACGCCATGAAGCAGGTGCCGTTCAAGACGGTCTATCTGCACGGCCTCGTCCGCGACGAGCAAGGGAGGAAAATGTCGAAGTCGCTCGGCAACGTCCTCGACCCGCTCGACGTCATTCCGAAATACGGCACCGACGCCGTTCGTTTGTCGTTGGTCCTCGGCACAGCCCCCGGCGCCGACGCCAAGGTGTGGGAAGACAAGATCGCGGGCTATCGCAACTTCACCAACAAGCTCTGGAACATCTCGCGCTTCGTGCTGACGAGCGTCTCGAAGGTTTCGCGCGTCTCGAAGAAACCGACAGCGAAAACGCTTTCCGACAAGTGGCTCCTCGCCCGGCTTGAATCCGCCTCCGCCCAAGCGACCGCTTTGATCGAGAAGTATGAATTCTCTCCGGCCGGCGAATTGTTGCGCGACTTCACTTGGACCGAATTCGCCGATTGGTATTTGGAAATCGCCAAGATCCAAATGCAGGACGCGAAGCTCAAGGCTTCCACGGAGAAGATTCTGCTCTACGCGCTCGAAAATATCCTGAAGCTTTGGCATCCCTACATGCCGTTCGTGACCGAAGCGATCTGGGACATTCTCTCTGGTAACGCCAAGGGTAAGAAGTTCTTGATGATTGAATCGTGGCCGAAAGCGAAGGTGGCCAGCGTACCGAAGGAGTTCGCGCTTCTTCAGGACATCATCGGCGCCATCCGCAACGTGCGCAGTGAATACAAAGTCGAGCCGGCCAAGAAAATCGACGCGACGATCGTGGCCGGAGCGAAGGCGAAACTCTTGAAAGAAAACGCCGCGGTGATCGCCACGCTCGCCCGCATCGAAACGCTGACGATTCTTTCGAAGGGGGAGAAGCCGAAAGACGCGGCGGGGGCGATGGTTGGCGGCGTCGAAATCCACTTGCCTCTCGCCGGCATGGTCGACCTGGCCAAAGAGAAAATCCGCCTCGAAAAGGAAAAAGAGAACCTCGCCGTCTTCGTGAAAAACCTCGAAGCGAAACTCGCCAATCCCGGTTACACCGACAACGCGCCGAAAGAGGTTGTCGAAAAAACGCGGCAGATGCTCGCCGAGAAAAAAGAGGAACTGAAGAAGATTGAAACCGCTCTCGGGTCTTGACCCGGAGCGGTTTTTGGTCTACGGTCCGTCCGGGAGGATTCATGAAACCCATCGTCATCGCATTGCTCGTTGTTGGCGTTCCCGTTCTCGCGCTGCTCCTCGTGAAACGCAGCAAGAACAAGAAGATTCGGGCACAACTCGCCGAAAGGATGAAGCAGGAGCTGGACGGTCTGCTGCGCGCGGCCAAGCTGTGGCAAGGCAGCGAACACGGCTTCCTGTCGCACGACAGCGATCGTGATAACGTCGCCGCTTACTCAAGAGGCCGGCACTTCGCGATACGTCAGGACGAGCGCACGTTCTGGAGTTTCTATTCAGATCGCCAGGGTGGCTATTTCCTGACGCTTCTGAAGAACGACCTTCAGGGCGGAAAGGAGACCGTGTTCTATCCTGCCCCCTTCGTGTTCTCACGGGAGCCGTGGCTGACGACGATGATCGACCTCGTTCTTCAGGTGGTGCGCCGCATGCCGCCGCCGCGTAGCCGTCAAGAATGGTATGCGAAGATGTACGCCGACATCCGCGCGATGTTGGATCGATCGGAGGCGCGTGTCAGCACTGAAGCGGAAT
>CAZKMF010000120.1:0-10904 GCA_964553975.1 uncultured Gammaproteobacteria bacterium
GCGATTTTGATCAAGGTGAACCAGATCGGTTCGCTGTCGGAGACGATCGAAGCGATTCGTTTGGCGCAGCGCAGCGGGTACAAAGTCGCCGTCTCGCATCGCTCCGGCGAAACGGCGGACACGTTTATCGCCGACTTGGCGGTTGCTGTCGGTGCGGAGTTCATCAAGACGGGTTCGCTCTCCCGCAGCGAACGTCTTGAGAAATACAATCGTTTGATGGAAATTGAAGATGAAGTCGGAGCCTAAAGAGAAAAACCGACCGATCGTCCTGGCGATTTGCGACGGATTCGGTTCCGCGCCCGCCGGATACCAAGGCAACGCCGTGCTCATGGCGAAGATGCCGAATTTTTCGGAGTTGTGGAAGAACTATCCGCACACCGAGTTGTTTTCGCATGGTCAGCACGTCGGATTGCCGAAGCATCAGCCGGGCAACTCCGAGGCTGGCCACATGAACCTCGGCGCCGGACGCATTATCAAGCAGGACGCGGTCTATATCAGCGAAGCGATCGAAGACGGAATTTTCTTCAAGAACACGGCCTTTTTGGAAGCGCTGAAGCACGTCAAAAAGTACAAAACGCGCGTGCATCTCATGGGCATGGTCTCGACGGGCAATTCGGCGCACGCCAGCATGGATCATCTCTACGGCTTGATCGAGCTGTGTCGCCGCCAGAATATCCACGACGTGGCGCTGCACATTTTTACCGACGGCCGCGACAGTCCTCGTTTCTCGGCGCCGGCGCAGATTCATGAAATCGAAGCGAGGCTACAGCCGGGCGAACGCATCGCCACGGTGATGGGGCGTTTTTATCCGATGGATCGCAACCGCAACTGGCGGCGGATCGATTTGGCCTATCACGCGATCGTGAACGGCGAGGGCTTGGCGGCCCAGAGCGCCGAGTCGGCTTTGCTGCAAGCGTATAACCGCGGCGAAACGGACGAATTCGCCATCCCCACGGTCATCGTCGATAAGAACCACGTGCCGCTCGCGACGGTGCGCGACAATGACGTACTCTTCTTCTTCAACCTGCGCTCCGATCGGGCGCGACAGCTGGCCAAAGCCTTTTTGATCGACGACTTCGAAACGAGCGTTCCCGATTCCTTCAAACGGCGCCGCTGCCCGAAGAACACGCGCTTCGTCGCCATGACGGACTTCGGACCCGAGCTTCCGTACATTCTGACGGCCTATCCAGGCAGGGAAATAAAAAACTCGCTGCCCGCGGTGCTGAAAGATCATAAGCAATTTTACGTTGCGGAGTCGGAAAAATTTTCGCATATCACGTTTTTCTTCAACGGCGGCTATGCCGACACGCAGTTCGGCGAAGAGCGCTTGCGCATTGAGTCGCTCCGAATCCCGCGCTACGACAGGGCACCGGAGATGATGGCGAATGAGATCGCGAACGAAGTCGTGAAACGTGTTCGTTCAGGCAAATACCATTTCATCGGCGTGAACTTCGCGAACGCCGACATGGTCGGCCACACCGGCAACCTCGAAGCTGCCGTGAAGGCGGTCGAGGTGCTCGATGACGTGATCGGACGTTTATGGAAAGAGATTGAAAGCCACGATGGCGTGCTCGTCGTCACGGCGGATCACGGCAACGTCGAGTCGATGATTGATGTGACGACCGGCGCGGTCGATACCGAACACTCGACCAATCCCGTGCCGTTCCTTGTGGCCGACAAAGATTTGAAAGGCGTCGGCGAATTGCCGCGCGGCGTCTTGGCGGACGTCGCCCCGACAATTCTCGATATTATGGGTATTCGCCCGCCGGATGACATGAGTGGACGCTCTTTGCTTGCCGACTGAAAAAGAGTAGACTTTGCTGACTATGCCTACGACCAAACCCGTTGTATTGCTGATTTTGGACGGCTGGGGCGTCGCGCCGCCGGACCAGGGTAACGCGCTTGCGATGGCGAATACCCCGAATCTCCGCGAGCTCGCGGCGAAATATCCGGCCATGACGATTCAGGCTTCGGGCGAAGAAGTCGGTTTGATGTGGGGCGAGATGGGGAACTCGGAAGTCGGGCACCTGACGATCGGCGCCGGTAAGGTCTATTACCAGAGCCTGCCGCGCATCAACCGTTCCGTGCAGAACGGAGAGTTTGCGATGAACGCCGCTTTGAAAAAAGCGGCCGCGCACGTCAAGGAAAAAAAATCGAAATTGCATCTTTTGGGATTGACGTCGATCGGCAATGTTCACGCCTCGCTCGAGCATCTGCTCGCGCTGATTGATTTCGCCAAACAGGAAGGCATAAAGGAAACGTATCTTCACGCGATTCTCGACGGACGCGACACGACCTTCAACGCCGGCATCGATTTCGTCACGACAGCGCAGGAGCGCATGAAGAAAAACGGCGTCGGCAAGATCGCCACGCTCTCCGGCCGTTTCTACGCTATGGATCGCGACAACCGCTGGGACCGCGTTGAAAAAGCCTATCGCGCCATGGTCGACGGCAAGGCTGACGTGACGAGCGAAGACCCTCTGCAGGCGATCAAAGATTCCTACGACAAAAAAGTGTACGACGAGGAATTCATCCCGACCGTCATCACGGAAAAGGGGGAGCCGGTCGCTAAAATTGAAGACGGCGACGCGGTTATTTTCTTCAATTACCGTCCGGACCGCGCGCGCGAAATGACGAAAGCCTTGGCGTTGCCGGCGTTCGATAAGTTTGAACGCGTCTACATGCGCGACCTGATGGTCGTGACAATGACGGAATACGAAAAACAGTTACCGGTCGAGGTCGCTTTTCCGCCCGAGCCGATTTCGACCTGCTTGGCGAAAGTCATCTCCGACGCGGGTATGAAACAGCTGCATATCGCCGAAACGGAAAAATACGCGCACGTCACGTTCTTCTTGAACGGCATGAAAGAAGAACCGTTCCCGGGAGAAGAGCGCGTCATTATTCCTTCGCCGAAAGTTTCCTCCTACGACCAGCAACCGGAGATGTCCGCACTGCCGATCGCCGAGCGTATCGTGAAAGAAATCAACGGCGGCAAGTTTGAATTGATCGCCGCCAACTTCGCGAACGGCGACATGGTTGGTCATACTGGCAATCTGGATGCGACAGTCAAAGCCGCCGAAGTCGTCGATCAGTGCATTGGCAAGATCGTGAAAGCCACGCTTGAAAAAGACGGCGTCGTGCTCATTACTGCCGACCACGGCAACGCTGAAGAGGTCGTTAATTTACAGACCGGCGCGATCGACAAGGAGCACTCCACCTACCCCGTACCGCTGATCATCATCGGTAAGCAATTCGAAGGCATGACGGGCGAATCCCAGGAAATGGTCGCGGGTGATTTGAGCTTGAGTCCGCCCGTCGGCATGCTTTCCGACATCACGCCGACGATTTTGAGAATTCTGGCGATTCCGCAACCTTCAGAGATGACCGGAAGGCCGTTGGTATAAGACGCCGCTTTTGAGCACTTCATGCACCACCTTCTCACGGTCGGCACGGCCAAAGATTGTCCCGTCGCGATCTTCATCCGCGATGGGCGGATGCTTGTCGGACTCCGGCATTACACGCCGGAGAAGTGGAAAGCGATTTCGGTCTGGACGGTGCCCGGCGGACGCTGTGAAAACAACGGAGAAACGCTTGAGGGGACGCTGCGCCGCGAGGTGCGCGAAGAGATTGGTGTGACGGATTTTCAAATAGTGGAATACATCGGAACCGTGCCCGGCGCGATGGAAGGGGATACGGTGCACCTTGTCGGCGCGGAAACGAATCAAGAACCGCGCAACTGCGAGGAAGAAAAGTTCTCCGAATGGAAGTGGATTTCGCTCGACGAAATGCCGGAGAACTTTATCAATCCTCCCGCGCTCGAAGTGATTAAGGCGTACTGGACTCGAAACAGAAGGTAGCTTGATGCGCCTGAAGTTTCGCGCCACCGTTCGCACAAAGCTCCCCTTGCGGGGAGTTTTGTTCTATACTCACAGCATCATTCACTGACTCTGCCTATGGGTACTGCAAAAAAGGTTTTGGGCAAGGGCGTCGCGATCGCTACGTTGATCGGCGCGGCTGTCGCGCTGGCACATGCGCTGAAGAAGAATAAGAAAGCGAAGCTGCTGCAAGGCGCGGCGGAAGACGCCAAAGCGCACGTCCTCGCGCACGCCAAGAAACTTGGCGGCGTCTCGAAGGCTTCGTATGCCAAGATTGTCGACGCGGTCATGGCCGAATACGGCACGATGAAAACCTTCTCCAAGAAGGAGTCGGCCGCACTTGCGCACGAATTGAAAGAAGGCTGGCAGGAGGTCGGCAAAGCGCTGAAGCGCAAGAAGCGCTAACGCGGCAGAGCCGGGCTTCGGCCCGGTTTTTGTGTTGACAAGATCGCGTTTTCCGGACAGAATAGGTCGTTATGTCCAAGAACTTCACGCTGACGCACAAAGACAAGCACTCGCGCGCTCGCGCGGGGGTTTTGCATACCGATCACGGCGATGTCGAAACCCCAGTCTTCATGCCGGTCGGCACGCAAGCGACGGTGAAAGCGCTCGACGCGGCTGACATGGAAATGCTCGGCGCGCAGATCATTTTGAACAATACCTATCACCTGCACTTGCGCCCGGGGGAGGACACGGTCAAAGCGCTCGGAGGCGCACACGCGTTTCAGAACTGGAACCGCGCGATTTTGACCGACTCCGGCGGTTATCAAGTGTTTTCGCTCGGCGCTAAAAAAGCCACCCACGGCAATCTCGTGAAGATCGACGAAGATGGCGTCACGTTCAAATCCCATCTCGACGGGTCGAGTCATCGTTTTACGCCGGAGGAAGCGATCAAGATCCAGCAAAAGTTAGGCGCGGACGTTATCATGGCGTTCGATCAGTGCACCTCCGACAGCGCCACTGAATCTGAAGCGCGCGCGGCGATGGAGCGCACGCATCGCTGGGCCGATCGCTGCCTTGCGGCATTTGTCGATAAAAAAGAAGCGCCAACGTTTAAGCAGCAGCTCTTCGGTATCGTGCAGGGCGGCGTGCATAAGGAATTGCGCCGCGCCTCGGCCGCATTCATCGCTTCGCGCGCCTTCGACGGCTTCGCGATCGGCGGCGAGTCGGTCGGCTATAATATGGAAAAGACGCGCGAGATCCTTTCTTGGATCGAAGACCTGATGCCGGAAGACAAGGCGCGCTACACTATGGGTGTCGGCCTTTCTCCGGAAGACCTCTTCGACGTTGTCGAAGGCGGCGCCGATATGTTCGATTGCGTTTCGCCGACGCGCGTCGCTAGAAACGGCGCGCTGTTCAACCGGAAAGCGGGACGCTCAAAAAAATACCGCGTTGAAATCGGCAACAAGGCTAACGAGCGCGACGAACGTCCGATCGATGAGGAATGTGGGTGCTTCACCTGCAAGAACTACACGCGCGCCTACCTGCGCCATCTGTTTCTGGCTGAAGAACTCGCGTACTTCCGTCTTGGTACGATCCACAATCTGCACTTCCTGCTTAATTTGATGCGCGAAATGCGCAAGGCAATTCTCGAAGATCGTTTCCTTGACTTCAAGAAAAACTGGATCGTCGAATAAAAAAGCCGCCCACCGAGAAGTCGGGGCGGTTTTCAGTTTCCGGGCGTCTCTTCCTGTTCGGCCTTGAGCGCGGCTTCGCAGGCCATGCGCAGGATCGCCTTGAGGATGATCGTTGCGCGCTCGCGATCGACTTCCGGGTGCCGGTAGAGGATGAAGGCGAGCGTGCCGTCGGTGTGCTGCGCCGCGATCATCGCGGCGGCGACGGACGGGATCGGTTTCGTGATCGTCAGCGCGCCCTTCTCCTCGATCGTGATCTCGAGAGGAAGGTCGTCGATCTTCGTCGCGAGGCCGTCCATGACGGCGTCCTTGTCCGCGGCCAGCTCGTAGACCTTGGCGACGAAGCGAGACTTGCCGCCGAGGAAGACGCAGCCGAAGGCGCCGGCGATGTCGTAGTCGGGCGAGTCCGGAGCGGCGGGATCACCCTCGATGACTTCGGAAATGAGCAGGCCGTTCCGCACCTCGTACGCGAGGTTGACGAGCATGAGCGCCGGTCCGTCCGGGACGACGGCGTTCAGATACCGGTACAGGACTTCGTCGGTCATCTTCTTCATGCGAGACCTCCGGAAAGGATATTTTTACTTCAACAAGGAACTCGCTGTTCGTCAAATGAAAAACCCCTCGCGCGCGGCGGAGGGGTTCAGGCGCTGAGGGCGCCTTTCAAGGCGGCGAAGATGATCGCGTCCTCGAATTGCGGCAGGTAGAAGAGCGTGATAGCGGGGTGCGGCGAGCTTTCGCGCGACACGGTGATCGCGGCGACAACCTCGCGCCCGCAGTAGGGCAGAAGCTTCAACGCGTCTTCGGGAAACACGTCCGATCCCGGCAGAAGTTCGATCAAGCGTGCGTGGAACGCTTGGACGGCAGCCTCCTGCGTCGGACCTTCGCCATGCACGTGGCTGACCAGCACGCCGCCGTGTTCGCGCACGCCGACCACGACGGTATCGTGATCGAGAATTTCGTCGAGCGCCGCGAGGCTGCCGCTCAGCGTTCGATAGGCGAGAAAACCCTTGGCAAGGTCGTCGAGGAAGTAGAGATACGTCCAGAGCGACGAGTTGTCATCGAGCCCTTCCGCCAGTATGTCGCGCTGGCGTTCGATGGCGGCGATGGCTTCGGCGGTGCGCATCAGCTGCCTCCCGTCGCGGCTTCCGCCTCGTGTTCGCGCACGTACTCGACGGCGAGCTTGAGCTGGCCGACGGCGCTCTCGAACGTCACGTCCGGATGCCAGGCGATGCCGACGACATTCGTGCCGTCCTGGTCGACGCCATAGTAGGCGAAGGCGACCGTGGTGCCTGGTGGTGGGGCGTCCGTGAGCGCTTGCACGCGCGTCACGATCGGTTCGGGACGCGAGATGATCGCGGCGATCAAGGTATCTCGATGTCGCAGATCGTCTCCCGTCTCGGCGGCTGGGTAGATGATGTACTTGAGCGTGCCGTTCTCGACGGTGCCGAGACTCAGCAGGGAGAGCCAGATCACGCTCTGCGCGTCCTCGGGACCTTCGATCGTGTGGTTGGCCAGTTCGCCATGTTCCAACGCGTGGAGCGCCGCGAGCAGTGTGCGTCCGCTGTGGTTCGGCGGCAGGTGTTCATCCCACGACTTCATGGCGTCGGCCACACTCGTCAGTTCGTCGTCGTTCGACATCTTACGCCTCCGATCTTTCTTGGTTGGAACCGCGTCCAAGCCAGGCGATGAGCCAGCGCAGCGCGTCGTCTCTCGTGAAGGATGGGTGGTGGTAGAGGGCGGCAAACGCTACGCCGCGCGCGTCTTCGCCCCACATGGCGATGAGTAGCGTCTTCGGGGGACGCCCCGCAGCCTCGAGGAGCGAAGCGGCGTTGGGCGCGCCGCTCACGTCGCCGATCAAACGGCGTAGTGCGGCGTACCGCGCTTCGGGCGGCGTACGTTTCAGCTCGACGCAGAAGTCGCCGTAGAGCACGCCGTCGATCGTCGCTGCCGACCACACGTCGCAGAACTTCGGATGCAGCGGATCGAGCCGTCCGGAGAGCATGGCGTGCCGAAGCGTCAGGTTGGCCAAGTCCTCGGCGGTCACCAAGAACAGCCGATTACGCATCTCTGGCGTAAGCGGCGCTGTCGGATTCGAAAAGGACATAGGCCCTCCTTTCGGGCTATGTCCATTGGAGCAAAACGAGAAGTTCCAGTCAATCTTCCAGCCTTAGACGATCAGCATCGCGTCGCCGTAGCTGTAAAAACGATATCGCTTCTTCACGGCTTCGGAGTACGCTTTCAAAATTTTCGGACGTCCGGCTAAGGCCGAAACGAGCACGAGCAGCGTCGACTTCGGCAAATGGAAGTTCGTCATGAGCGCATCGATGACGCGGAATTTGAAACCGGGGCGAATGAAGATGTTCACGTCGCCGTGCCAGGCGCACAGTTCACCGCCGCATTGCTGCACCGCGCCTTCAAGCGCACGGACGGTTGTCGTACCGACGGCAATGACGCGGCGTTTTTCAATTTTCGCTTTCAAAATTTCTTCGACGGTCGTTTCCGGAATCTCGACCCATTCGGCATGCATCTTGTGTGCGTCGAGTTCATCGGCCCGAATCGGCAGAAACGTGCCGAGACCGACGTGCAGCGTGACCTCCAAAAACGTCACGCCCTTCTTTTTCAGCTTGGCGATCAATGCTTTGGTGAGATGGAACCCGGCCGTCGGCGCGGCGACGGAGCCGACGTGCTTGGCGTAGGCTGTTTGATACTCGGCCGGTGTTTTCGGCTTGCGCGTGATGTACGGCGGCAGCGGCACGTCGCCGTTTTTATCGGCCAGGCGGATTACTTCGTCTTTTTTCAATCCGAAATCGACGAGAATCGAACCGTCGGTGTCTTTCCATTCGACAGTGGCGACGAAACCTCGAGCGATCGTAATCCTCGATCCGTGCGCGAGCTTGCGTCCCGGTTTGGCCAGCGCGCGCCAGAATTTCCCTTCGGGTCTGACGAGAAACAATTCAACCGCCGTTTTTTTGGAATCATCCAACGTTCCCGTGAGACGGGCTTTGAATACTTTACTGACGTTCACGACGAGCACGTCGCCTTTTTCCAGAACGTCCGGCAAATCTTTTACGTGCTGATGCTTGACCGTATCCTTCATGCGATCAAGCACCAAAAGCCTCGCCGCTTCGCGAGGAGAGGCGGGTTTCTGGGCGATCAGGGAGTCCGGCAGATTGTAGTCGAATTCGGAAACGCGCATAGGAGGCAATTGTAGCAAATCATCTGCCTTGACGGAACGATCCGTGGGTACTACGCTCCCGCGCAGGAGGCACGTATGGAACGCATCGACAAAGAGGATTCGCGCGTGTACATCCCAGCGACGAGGGCGTTCGTGAGATCGTTCGTGTGCGTTCCGGCGCACAGAGTGGTCGTGAAAGAGGGTATCCCATGGAAGCGCTCCATGGCATGCCAGGTGCACTACGGGGGCTCCGCGGTGCGTAAATTTCCGAGTCCGTGCTTGCAGGTGCACTTCTTCAAGAACGGAGAGTTGCGCGACATCGCGTTCTTCGGCGGTGCGCCGCCGCTCGAGCCGCTTCGCGGAGTCGCGGTGGATGTGGCGACACTGGCTGCTGGCCTGCAGGAACCGTCCCACAGGCGTTTGCGGGACCTGCTGGATCTCGCCGCCAATCACGCGTATACGCCGCTCGCGAGCATCGAGATCGCGCCGTACAAGCGGCAGTACGACATCATCCTCATGATCGGCTCGTGGCGTGGCTCGTATCGTGTGAAGTCGAACGCGTTCAAGGCCAGCCTCGGCCTCTGACCGAACCCTTCCGCAGGTTCGGTTTTTCTTTTACACTGGCCTCGCTATGCCCGAACTTCCTGAAGTCGAAACGCTCCGTCGCCAGATGGAGAAAGCGCTTGCTGGACGCAAGATAAAAAGCGTCGAGGTGCGTTTCGGCAGAAAAATTCACCCTTCGCCTGCCATGCTTGTCAAAGCGGCGACCGGCGCAAAATTCAAATCGTTCGGACGCCGCGCCAAGTTATTACTCGCGCATCTTTCGAGTGGTTGGACGATCGTCACGCACTTGAAGATGACGGGTTCGTATTTGTTGAAGAAGGAAGGGGAAGCACCGTCAAAACACACCCACGTCGTTTTTCATCTCGATAAGAAGGAGCAGCTCTGGTTTGAAGACGTGCGTAAGTTTGGATTTTTAAAAATCGTGAAGACGGCTGATCTCGAAAAAGACGTGTTCGATAAAGAGGGGTATGGTCCCGAACCGCTCGACGCTTCGTTTACGTTCATGCGTTTCAAGATGTGCGTGACGGGCCGGCCGCAAAAAAAGATCAAGCCGCTGCTTTTGGATCAAAGCTGCATTGCTGGCATCGGCAATATTTACGCGGATGAAACGTGCTGGTACGCGAAGGTGCATCCGGAACGCACCGTCGGATCGCTGACCGAAAAAGAATTGAAAGGCGTGTATGACGGCGCGTTGAAGTCGCTTCGTGCGTCCGTGAAGCGCCTTGGATCGTCATCCGACAATTATCGCGATCTCTACGGCGAAAAAGGCGGCAATGTTCCGCATCTTTGGGTCTACGCGCGCGACGGTCAGTCGTGCCGGCGCTGCGGCGCCTCCATAAAGAAGATGCGGGTCGCCGGCCGTGGCGCGCATTATTGCCCCGTATGCCAGCGCCTTCCGCGATCCGCAAAGTGATTGAAATTTTAAAGCGGGAGTTTCCCGGAAAAGGCGCGGTCGAGCTTGATCGCGCTGAAGACGTGCTGCTCGCGACCGTGCTTTCGGCGCGCACACGCGACGAACAAGTGCTAAAGGTCTATCCGAAACTGCGAAAACGTTTTCCGACGCTCGCGTTGATCGCAAAAGCCCCGACAACTTCTATTGCCGCCGCGATTAATGAGATCGGCTTGTATCGTTCTAAAGCGAAATCGTTGAAGGGGATCGCGACCGCGCTGCTTCGCGATCACGATGGTGAAGTGCCGGATACGATGGAAGCGTTGATCGCGCTGCCGGGCGTCGGCCGCAAAACGGCCAACTGCGTTTTATGTTATGCTTTTAAAAAGCCCGCGATCGCCGTCGATACCCACGTGCATCGCATTGCCGGGCGTCTCGGTTGGACCCACGCGAAGGATCCTCTCAAAACGGAACTCGCGCTCACGCGTCTGATCCCGGTCGATCTCTGGCTGCACGTCAACCGCGTCTTCGTTCAATTCGGCCGCTCGGTCTGCATTCCGGGACGACCGCGTTGCTGGAAGTGCCCTGTTGCCCGCTTCTGCGCCTATCCCAAGAAGACTCCGCCACCCGTATGAATAAAAATTTCTCTGCTCGTCGCCGCGGCGCAAGGGGATTTACGCTGATCGAGCTGCTCGTCTCCGTCGCGATCATCGGCTTCATGTCGGTGGCGGGTTCGACGACGTACCAGTTCGTCCGCGGCCGCGCAC
>CAZKMF010000121.1:0-2799 GCA_964553975.1 uncultured Gammaproteobacteria bacterium
GATGCAGGATGACAGCGGTGTCCTCTGTCACCTCGTCGTCGAGAACACGAACCTGATCGAGGCGCTCGCTGTGTTCGAGGGCGTGCCCATGGAAGGTCGCGCCTACGCCGCGCTCATGAGCGCGCTCGACGCGGAGAAGGCCGCTCTCGAGCAGAACCTTGCGGCCAACGCCGCGCGTCGCGAGAAGCTCGTGCGCGGCGAGGAGAAGTCGAAGGTGTCGAAGCCGAAGACGAAGAGACGCGGCGGCCTCAGCCTCGTCGGCGCTCCGTCCGATGGCGACGATCCCGAGCCGCCCGCCGCCTGACCGACCCCGCGTTATGCGCCGGTCGGTTTTTTCATTTGAGACGTCTTGACGAAAACTCTTTTTTACGTTAAAGCGTATCTGTCCTTTTGACGTCCGCCCGAGGCGAAAAACGTTCGCCAGCGTCAAAAAACAGGAAAGCGAGGATCTCGTGAACGAGATACCGATTACTGATATCGCGGTCGGCGTCATCGTCGCGTTCGCGATCGTCGTCTACGTACTCATGCGCGCGGCGCTCCGAGATCGTCGGCCGCGCGATGACGAGAAACACGTCAAAGGCCCGAAGGCCTAGGAGGAGAGTCCCATGGATCCCATCACCGGAGTCGTGCTGTTTGCAATCTTCCTCGTCGGCTTCATCGTCATCGTCGGGCGGAAGCGCGAGAAGGACGACGAGGTGCGGTTCGATCCGTACCCGAACGACGTCGCTTTTCGGGCCTCGTCGAAGACGACCAACGCCCATTCCGAGTTCGAGCGTCGTCTCGAGCGGCAAGGCATCATGGTGCTGGAGAGCGAAGCTCGAGCGGAGTACGACGCGCACGACGCAAGCAGCTACTTCTTCTACGAAGAAGGCGGCCAGCGCGTTTCGATGCGTGCCGTGCTCGAACGGTGCGACCCCGCGCAGCTTCATCAGCTCTTCGCTCAGCAAGTGGGGTGGTGCAGCTACTGCAAGGGGAACCTGTACGACGTCACCAAGATCGTGTCCTCGCCCGCGCCCGATGGCGCGCGCAATGTCGGTCAGCAGCGTCTGGCCAAGGCCTTCAGTTGCTGTCGGAACTGCGGCCTCATGAAGGATGCGACCGAGCATCTGCCGGACAAGCTGATCGTGACGAATAACTTCCTCAACTGGCTCGAAGCACAGGAGAACGCGTCGAGCGTGCCAGTGCTCCAAGAGGAACGCCTGGCGCGGCTCGTGATCGAGCGAGAGCGCCTCCAGCCGAGGCTCGCGTCTCTCGATCTCGCCATCGCGCGGCTCGAGTCCGAGCTCCGTCCGCGAACGGACACGGATCCGTTCCGTGGCGCGCCGCCGCCGTTCACCGAGGACGACGAGTTGAGCGACGACCCGAACCTTCCGCGCGACCTCAGTCGCTACTGATACGTGACCCCGATCTCGTCGGGGTCGTTTTTTATCTTGACAAAATCGCGATTTTCGATATCATTGCGACGCTCGAAACAATGGAGGTTCTCATGAGTCTGCTCGGCTACGCGCTCGTGTTCCTGTTCGTCTTCTGGGGCACCGAATGGAGCGCTTCGTGCACGAGGATCCGGTTCTTGGGCTGGACGTTGTACGAACGCCAGCGTCACACGACCATGCTGACGACAAAGACGACGATCACGCTCAGGCTCGGTTCCGGGAGCGACGGCGATGGTGTCGATCCGGACGATCCGGATGACGAAGACGACGTCGATGAGACCGATGATCGCGATCTCTGGGATCGCCTCGAAGATGCGGGATTCGTCCTGATCGAAGAAGAGCGTGATCTCAGGGTTAGCGACGTTGGCGCGATCAAGGCGTCGGAATACACGAAGGCCAAGTGCTACCGCTGTTTGTCCGAGGTGTTCACGCTCCGAGAAGCGTATATGGACAGACCTCCTTGCGACGACAAGCCGATCGGGCACGTTCAGTACAAGGAGGTCGCCAGCGTCTGCGAAAACTGCGGCTGCGTCGTCGAGTACAGTAGGAACGTGAAGGTCGGCCGGTTGTCGCCGCTCATGACCGATACGGTGAACTTCTTCGACGTGCTGGAGTTCCTCGAAGGCATGAACGGCGACGATGCCGAAGATACGACCGACGAAGCCGACGTGACGCTCCTCGAAGGACAGCGCGACTCACTCGAACGGCAACTCGGTATGGTGCGCACCGCGCTCATGCGGAAGAAGCACGAGCTGGGCGCGGGTGACGCATTCCGCGAAGCGGATCGTACACTCGAACCCAGCGCGCCGGACGACCAACCACTGCCCGATCTCGAGTCTCGGAAGACCCTGACGTAGCGTCGGGGTCGTTTTTTATCTTGACGTCTTCGTTCGCTCGATGTATTTTTCGGTCTCCGCCAATCACGTGCGGAGCGGAGGTCTTCATGCTTGTTTTCCTCGGTGTCGTCGTTGGGTTGATGGTCTTGTTCTGGGGTTCCGGCGTCGGTCCGCACGGGCCACGGCTCATGCTGTTCGGCCTCATCACCTTGTACGAGGAGCCGCTCAGGCTGTGGACCAGGGATGACATGCGCGTTCTGGTTCGCGAAGAGTTCCTGCGCCTGATGCCGCCCGCCGATCGCGAAGAAGATTCCGAAGACGAGTCCGAGGACGACGATTCGGAAGAGCGCGATCTCTGGGACCGTTGCGAGGACGCCGGCTTCACGACGATCGACGACGATCGCGATCTCCGTCTCACGGATGTCGGTAGCATCGATTGGAAGGTCACCGACTACGAGTGCAGCTACTGCAAGGAGAGGATCTACCGGCTCTGGGAGCTCTACCAGCAGGACTCGCCGAGCTCCAACCTC
>CAZKMF010000122.1:0-27299 GCA_964553975.1 uncultured Gammaproteobacteria bacterium
CAGGCAATCGACGCTGCAGACAGACAACCGGCAAGCATTACAGCGAGAACGGTTTCCGTGCGCATAACCCAACCTTTCCGACCGCCACACTTTACCCTCCGAAACGGTGGGGAGAAGTGTAGCGCAATGTCATCTAATGCCGAATCGTGGACGTTGTCAAAAGCCCGTGGGGTGCTACTATGCACGGGTATGTTTGTTACCACGCATGCCGCTCTCGGGGCGCTTGTCGGGGCCGCGGTGCCGAACCCGTACCTCGCTTTTAGCCTCGGTTTCCTTTCGCACTTCCTTGTCGACCGTATCCCGCACGGCGACGAGCACATGCTCGACGGCTACAAGTCGGGTGAAAAAGTTCGCCGCGCCATCGCCTACGTGACGATCGACGCGATCGTCGCCATGTACGTTACGCTGCTCATCCTCTCGAACGCGCCAGTGCACATGCACAGCGCTATGAAGTGGGGATTGATCGGCAGCGTCCTGCCCGACCTCCTGGTCGGTGTCTACGAACTCACGAAGATCCAGCCGTTCTTCCGAAGGTTCACCGCGTATCATCACAAAAACCACCACGAGTGGATCGGCAAGTTCCGCGCCGGCAAAGACATCCCGTTCAAGTGGGGCGTCGCCTACCAGGTCGTGGCCGCCATCGTCCTCGTGAAGATCGCCGTCATTGGCTAAGCAAAAAAAGAAAAAGTCCCTCGTCGCTTGCGGCGGGGGACTTTCAGTCTGAGGCGTTGGAGGCGTCGCGCGGCAGTCGACCTCGCGTGAGAGAGCGATCGCGTTCTTGCTGCTCGCGGTAGCTCTTGAGGTTCCAGATCATCCGGAGCGCCTCCGCGTCGTTCGCGATGAACATCGTGCCGATCGGACAGTCGCCCGGCTGCCGCGTGTCGTGGCGGTCTTCCGACTTCTCGATCGCCAGGAGCACATCCGTCTCGTAGAGCGCTTCGACGCGCACGAGCGTGGAACCGTGCACGTAGCAGTGGTCCCCGGGCCTGAGCGGATTGAAGGTGTCTTCGGACTGCGGCGGCGGCACGGCCACGACGACGGTGTCGGCTTCCCAGGAACGGTAGCTGACGCGGTTGTAGTCGCTCCAGTGGCCGGCGCTGCGGATCATCCCGTGGGCGTTGACCGAGAGAGCATCTTCTCGCGCCAGTGCGGAAGAGACGCGCGACCAGACGGAGCTGGTGCCGAGCGCGAGCACGGCGCCGATGACGCTGAGCGCGATCAAGAGGGTGATCGGCATCCGCGGCTCGGGCTTCACGAGGGCTGGGACGAACTTCGGGCTTTCTTGGGACACGGTCGACTCCTTGGTTTGGGGCAAGTCTGGTGCTATTCAATCGAAGAAAACCCTTAACGTCAAGAAAACCCCCGGCCTTTTGGCCGGAGGTTTTCTTGGTGCCACGGGAGGGGCTTGAACCCTCATGACCTTGCGATCGGGGGATTTTGAGTCCCCTGCGTCTGCCATTTCGCCACCGTGGCTCGGGGTCTTCGGGAGAACGCACGCCTTATGGTAAGCCGGGTAAAAGCCCTTGTCAATCGAGCCTTGCCGTGAGCGTGGGGCTCCTATAGACTGGAGACGTATGGCCCTCATTCTTTCGGTCGTCAATCAGAAGGGAGGAGTCGGCAAGACCACCACCGCCGTCAACCTCGGCGCCTACCTCGCGCGCCAGGGGAAGTTTGTGCTTTTGGTCGACCTCGATCCGCAGTGTAACGCAACGTCGAACCTCGGCCACGATCATCGTGCGCTTGAGAAAGGCGTCTACGAAGCGATCACGGGCAGCGCCGATTTCCGCGACATTATTTTGCCGACCCAGATCGAGGGCTACCGCGTCGCCCCGGCCACGCCGAACTTGGCCGGCGCCGGCGTCGAACTCGTTAATGCCGAACGGCGCGAGTTCAAATTGTCCGACGCTCTCACGAGTGTACGGCACGATTACGACTTCATTATCATCGACTCTCCGCCGTCCCTCGGCCTCCTCACGATCAACGGCCTCATCGCCGCCGATCAAGTCTTGATCCCGGTGCAGGCGGAGTACTTCGCGCTTGAAGGCCTCGGCGCGCTCATGCAGACGATTGATCTCGTCAAACAGCACGTGAAGCCCGATCTCGGCGTGCTTGGAGCCGTCATTACGATGTTCGACAGCCGCAACAAGCTCTCGAACGAAGTCATGGCCGAACTCTACAAGTTTTTCCCCAACAAGATTTTCCGCTCCGCCGTGCCGCGCAACGTCCGCTTGGCCGAAGCGCCGTCGTACGGAAAAGTCATTGCCGATTACGACCCAGGCTCGAAAGGCGCTAAAGCCTACGAGCGTCTCGCTGAAGAAATCATTGCCGCCGTCGAAGGCGTCGAAGCACCTGCACTATGAAGGGAGGATTAGGGAGGGGTCTTTCTTCGTTGATTCCGAGCAAGCCGTCTGAAACGGTCGTGCCTGCTGGCGCGCCGGCGCCCAGTGCCGCTGTCCAGCAGCCGGTCGTCGTTGCTGCGCCGCAGGAACTTCCGAAGAACGCCGTTGAAGTGGTTCCGCCGGGGGAGCGCATTTTGCACGTCTCCGTTTCCGACATCGTTCCGAACCCGTTTCAGCCTCGCCGCGAATTTCATCCGGAAGAGCTCGAGGAACTGATTGCGTCGATCAAAACCTACGGCATCATGCAGCCGCTCGTCGTCACCGAAAAGGCGAACGGCATGTTCGAACTGATCGCCGGCGAACGCCGTCTGCGCTCGGCGCGCGAAGCGGGATTGAAAAAAGTCCCGGTCATCGTCCGCACCGCCACTGAGCAGGAAAAGCTCGAGCTGGCTTTGATTGAAAACATCCAGCGCGCCGACCTCTCAGCGATCGAAGAAGCGCACGCCTACGCCAAGTTGATGGAAGAATTCCATCTGACCCAGGAGCAGGTTTCGCAGCGCGTCGGCAAGAGCCGCTCGGTCGTCGCGAACACGCTGCGTCTTTTGAACTTGCCTGCCGAGATGCAAATGGCGCTTGCGGATGGACGTATTTCGATGAGCATGGCCCGCGTGCTCTGCGGCATGGACGACGTTAAAGAGCGCAAAGCGATGTTCGACCGCATGCTGGAGGGCGATTTCAACGTCCGACAAGCCGAAGCACATGCGCGGGACCGCAAAGGCGGGGGAGCGGCACCGAAGAGCTCGCTACGCGACGCGAACGTGTTGGCCGTCGAAGAGGAACTTCGCCGCGCGCTCGGCACCAAAGTCGCCGTCCAGAAGAAGGGCCCGAACGGCAAGATTACCATCGAATTCTACTCCGACGAGGAATACAAAGAGCTGATCAATCGGCTCCGCGCCTGAAGAAAAAACGCCTGCTACGTATGCAGGCGTTTTTTCTTGGCGTAGGTGCGGATGCGTTCTTTGGCGTGGTTCGTTTTGGCGAACTTCAGCCAGTCGGGATTCGGGCCTTTGCGATTCTTGTCGACGATGATCTCGCACATGTCGCCGGAGTAGAGTTTGGCGTCGAGTGAAGACATCTCGCCGTTAATTCTCGTCGCCGTGCACTTGTCGCCGATATCGGAGTGAATTGCGTAAGCGAAGTCGACGGGCGTCGCGTCTTCCGGCAGGTCGATGACGTCGCCACTGGGCGTGAAGACGAAGATGCGTTTCTGAAAGACGTCGATCTTCAATTTTTCGAACGATTCCATCAGCTTGCCCGTGTCGGACAGCGACTCCTGCTGCAGTTTGATCAGGTCCTGTACCCAGGCGATTTGTACCTTGGCCGCGTCCGAGGATTCTTTTCCGGCTTCGGCGTATTGCCAGTGGGCGGCGATACCGTATTCGGATTCGCGGTGCATTTGCTCGGTGCGGATCTGGATCTCGACGATTTCGCCGCCGTCGCAGAAGACGGTCGTGTGCAGCGATTGGTAGCCGTTCGGTTTCGGTTGGGCGATGTAGTCCTTGATGCGGCCTTTGAGCGGCTTCCACATGTGGTGGATGATGCCGAGCGTCGCGTAGCAGTCGGCGACGGAGGGGACAATAACGCGCAGCGCGACCAAGTCGTAAATCTTTTCGAGGTTCCGATCGTACTTCAGTAATTTTTTGAAGAGACTGTAGAGATGTTTCGTGCGACCGTGGATATCCACGACTTCGATCTTGTTCCGTTTCAGCTCGTCAACGATTTTTTGCGCCGCTTTTTTCAGATAGCGTTCCTTGGCGCGGTAGCGTTCCTTCACGAGGCTCGAGATCCACACGTACTCTTTCGGATTCACGTATTTGAACGAAAGATCCTCAAGCTTGCCTTGGATGGAACCGACGCCGAGACGGTTGGCGATCGGCGCGTAAATTTCCAGTGATTCGAGGGCGATGCGCAGGCGCTTGCGCGGCGGCAGGGCGTCGAGTGTCGAGAGGTTATGCAGGCGGTCTGCAAATTTGATCAGGATGACGCGGATGTCGGAAGCCATGGCCACGAACATCTTGCGGAGGTTCTCGACGTAGCGCTCCATGCCGCGGTATTTGATCTTACCGAGTTTGGTGATGCCGCCAACCATCGAGGCGACGTCTTCGCCGAAATTGTTTTCGATATCCTTCAGCGTTACCTTCGTGTCTTCCGGCACGTCGTGCAACAACCCGGCAACGATCATATTTTCCGGCAGGCGCAGCTTGGCGAGGATGATGGCGGTTTCGACCGAGTGGCTGATGTACGGCTCGCCCGACGCACGCTTTTGGCCTTCGTGGGCCTTGGCCGCGAAGTCATACGCCAACTCGACCGTATCCAGGTCGGATTTCGGCGAGTAGTCTTTGACCGCTTCCAAAAGTCTTGCGGGGGCCATAATAGGTCAGCCTAAACCAAAACCGCCCCTCGGGGAAGGGCGGTCGGTTTCTATTCCTTCATCGGCGCCTCTTTCGAGAAGCCGCACTCTTTGTCGGAACAGGTGATCATGTGATCTTTGGCGAAGACCAGGAGATTGCTGCATTTCGGGCAGGATTCGCCGGTCGGTTTCGACCACATGGCGAAGTCGCAGTCCGGATAGCGCGAGCAGGCGTAGAAGTTGCGGCCTTTCTTCGAGCGCTTTTCGATGACGTCGCCTTCTTTGCACTTGGGGCACTTGGCGCCCGTCAGTTTCTTGATCTGCTTCGTGAATTTGCACTCGGGGTACTTCGAGCAGGAGAGGAAGGCGCCGAAGCGTCCGCGTTTGACCATCATCGGCGCGCCGCAGGTTTCGCAGACCTGTCCGGCGGCCTGGTCCTGCGCGGCGTCCTGCGCAGCTTTGTCTTTTTCGTCGTACGGCTTCGTCGTTTTGCAGTCCGGATAGCCGGAGCAGGCGTAGAACTTTCCGAAGCGCCCGAACTTGATGATCATCGGCTTGCCGCACTTGTCGCACTTCTCGTCTGTGGCGGTTTCCGTGATGTCTTTTTTGGAGAGTTCCTTGTCCTTGGCCACGAGATTTTCGTGGAAAGGCGCGTAGAAGTCCTTGATGACCGGCACCCACTCGCGTTCGCCTTCAGCGACTTCGTCGAGTGAATTTTCCATCTTGGCCGTGAAGTCCAGGTCGACGATCGTCGCGAAATGCTCGATGAGAAGATCGGTGACGAGGAAGGCGAGATCGGTCGGCTTGAGGCGGCGTTCGTCTTTTTCGACGTAGCCGCGGTCGATGACGGTGGAGATCGTCGGCGCGTAGGTCGACGGACGTCCGATACCGTGTTCTTCCAGCGCTTTGACAATGGCGGCTTCGGAATAGCGGGCCGGCGGCTCGGTGAAGTGCTGCTTGGGTTCGATCGATTTTTCTTCGACCGCGTCGCCTTCGGAGAGCGGTGGCAGCAGGTTCTCCTTCATGTCGGTCTGGTAGACGCCCATGAAGCCGGGTTCAACGACGATCGAACCGGTCGCGCGGAAGCGGTACGACGTGCCGGTCGCGATCGTAGCGGCCGTCGTTTCGATCTCGGCATCTTTCATCTGCGAAGCGACGGCGCGGCGCCAGATGAGCTCGTAGAGCTTGAGTTGGCGATCGTCGAGATGCGTAGCGATCGATTCCGGCGTGCGCGATGCTTCCGTCGGACGGATGGCTTCGTGCGCTTCCTGCGCGCCTTTGGATTTCGTTTTGTAGACGCGCGGTTCTTCGGCGACCGCCTTCGGGAATTTTTCCTTGATGTACGCCGCCGCGTCGTCGCGGAATTTCTGCGCCAAGTTCACCGAGTCGGTACGCATGTAGGTGATGAGACCGACGGACCCTTCGTCGCCGAGCTCGACGCCTTCGTAGAGCTGTTGGGCGATCATCATCGTCTGCTTGGCGGAGAATCCAAGCTTGTTGTTGGCGTCTTGCTGCAGCGTCGATGTCGTGAACGGCGCCGCGGGGGAGCGGTGCGTCAGTTTCTTTTCAACCGATTCGACGGCGTACGAAGCCTTATCCAACGTTTTGAGAATCGCCTTGGCTTCGGTTTCAGAAGTGATTGCCATCTTATCGAGAGTCTCGCCGTCTTTGCTGTGGAGTTTCGCGTCAAAAACTTCCGGCGCGCCACGCTTGGCGAACTCGGCTTCAATCGACCAGTACTCTTCGGCTTTGAAGGCCTGGATTTCGCGTTCGCGCTCGACGATCAAGCGGACGGCGACGGATTGCACGCGGCCGGCGGAGAGTCCGCGGGCGACTTTGCGCCAGAGGAACGGCGAAAGCTCGTAACCGACCAAACGGTCGAGGACGCGGCGCGCCTGCTGGGCGTCAACCATGCGCATGTCGAGGTGGCGCGGGTGCTCGAGCGCGTGTTCGATCGCGCTCTTCGTGATTTCGTGGAAGGTGATGCGCTTCACCTTTTCCGGCTTCGTTTTGAGCAGTTCACGGAGGTGCCAAGAAATGGCTTCTCCTTCGCGGTCTTCATCAGTCGCGAAGTAGATTTCGTCGGCGTCTTTGGCGGCGGCGCGAAGTTCGGCCACGACTTTCGTGGCTTTTTTCGGGATGACGTATTTGGGCGTGAAGTTGTGCTCGATGTCGATGCCCATCGTCGAGGTGGGCAAATCGCGCACGTGTCCGAACGAGGAAAGGACTTTGTAGCCCTTGCCTAAGAACTTCGTGATCGTCTTCGCTTTGGTGGGCGACTCGACGATGATTAATTTGGTGCCGGATGTTTTGGCCATAGTCGGGGCGGAACGTAACAGTGAGCAGGTCGTATTGTCAAGTATAGAAGGTATAGCGTCCGCCGCCAACCGTGCGGACCACGCCCTTCAGTTCGAGGGCGGTCAACGTCGCTGAAACCGCCGGGACGCCCATTCCGAGCGCGCGGGCTAGCGCGTCGGGCGTCTCGCATCCCGCCGCCATTTTCTCCAACAGAATCCGCTCTTCGGGCGTTAGCGCGTCCTTGAGCGGCAGCGCCGTTTGCCGTGGCGCGAGACCAAGCACCGCCGCGATATCGCCCGCGGAGGTGATCGGCGTCGCGCCGTTCTTAATGAGCTCGTTCGGACCCTCGGCGTTCGGGTGGGTGATCGGTCCGGGCACGGCCCAGACATCGCGGCCCATCTCAAGCGCGAGACGTGCCGTAATCATCGCGCCTGATTTCTTCGGCGCCTCGATGACGAGCACGGCTTTTGAAAGCGCGGCGATCAATCTGTTGCGCTCCGGGAAGTGAAAGGGGAGCGATGGGGTGCCGGGAGCGTATTCGCTGACGACGGCGCCGCCCGAAGCGATGATGCGCTCCGCGAGCGAGGCATGCGCGCGCGGGTAGATTGAAGCGTTATCGACGCCGCTGCCGATCACAGCGACCGTCGTTCCGCCCGCGGCGAGCGCGGTTTCGTGGGCGACACCATCGATGCCGAGCGCGAGTCCGCTTACGACTGTGAGGCCGAAGCGGACGATCTCCGGCACGAGCAGCTCGACGCAGGCGCGACCGTAGGCGTCCATGCGGCGCGTTCCCACCACGGCGATGCCTTGCGCGCGCGGCAGGCAGCCGCGTACGTACAGGCGGTCGGGCGGAGGATCGGCCTGTACGAGCTCCGAAACCCAATCAGAGTCGCCGGGGCGAAGGTGGTGGATGCGCATAGTCACCAGGGTCTAGCAAAAGTGACGAATTTCTGGCAAGCTCCGTGTACATGGCGACCTTCACCAAAAGCTGGATTGGCTACGATCTGCCCGTCGACGCGATCGAATCGCACTCGGCAGTGCGCACGCTACGCGCGCAGGGGATCGAAAAGCGCGGCACGCGAGAGTTCCACCTTCTCTTGGCGTATTTTGATGCGATTGAAATCGAAACGCTCGGCGCGCTCTTGGCTCAAGCCGAAGCCGAAACGTCCTTTACGTTCGGCGAAACGCCGCTCGTCTTCGACGGCTACGGTTTGATCGATTCCCCGGCGGGAAAGTACGCCTACTTTTCTCCCGCGAGCGGTGGAGCGAAAGCGGCCGGTGAATTGAAAGCGCGCCTCGTCGCGTTACCTGCGTACGACGCCGCCAAAAACTGCCGCGACCTGCACGTCACGATCGGCGGCGTCGATCCGCTTTCCGTCGACAAACCGAAACGTGGTCCGCTTAAGCAACCCTTCGAAGCGAAAGGGCGCTTGGCGTTCGTTGGTTTCGACGGCAAAACGTACCGCGTATTTTTTTGGAACTCGGCCTCGAAGACGTTCGTCGAGGAAAAACCGGTTGTTGAAGATTTGAAAATTGTCGTTGAGAAGCCGGTTGAAGAAAAGAAAATCGTGGTTGAAGAAAAACCCGCGGTTGTTGAGGAGAAAAAAACGATTGTCGAAGAGGTGAAAACGAAGGTTGAAGAAAAGCCTCAGATCGTTGAAGTTGAAGACGCAAGTTTCGTTGTGCAAGAACAATCGCCGGTCGTTGAAGCGCCGAAGCCGATCGTTGAAGAAAAACCGGTTGTCGTCGAAGAAAAAAAACCAGAAGTGAAACTGGAAGAACCCAAGCCGGCTGAGCCGACGCCTGTAGCGGAAACGAAGCCGGTGCAGCCGTCAGCCCTCACAAAAACGCTGATTCTGCCGACGAAGGTCATGCCGGATGCGGCCTGCGCCGTTTATTTGTTGCGTGCGTACGGTTCCAAGATTTTCCCGGGTGCCGCCGAAGCCGCGATTGTCTTCGCGCACGAAGTGCCTGCCGGAAAATCCGCCGAAGAGCTCGTCAAAGAGGGTGCGCTGTTCATTGAACGCCGCGGAGAATGCGCCTCGATGGCGTTCGCGAAAATGCTTTCCGTGGCCGAACGACCCGAACTCAAAAAGTTGCTCGCGTTCGCCAAGCGCGACTTTGAAAAGAAGGGGACGCTTTCCACTGATCCGCTCGATCGCACCTTCGGCCTGACGGGAGTCGCGATGATGATGAACCGCGTTTATTCCGACGATCCACGTGCTGTTTTGGAATTTTTAGTGTCCGTCTTTGAAGCCCACGTCTACGACGAAATCCGCCGCCCTGCCGAACCCCGCCAGGCTTGACAAAAGCCTGTTTTTGTGCTATCTTGTACGGTCATGCGAGCATCCCGCTCGCCGCTGACACGTCACGCACCCCCGCCCGTTTTCAAGGAGGATTTCGATGGGAACTCGCAGCCTGTTCGTTGGTGATCTCGAGGCCGTGAACTTCGACAAGGTGTCTCTCATGACCGTGCACCTCGTGCACGTGCTGAAGGCTTCGCTGAACGAGATCGAGATCGTCACCACCCCCACCGCCGAGACGTTCGACGTCGACGCCTTCTTCAACCGCGAGTGGCCGGAGCACCGGCGCTCGATGACCGAGGTCTACGCGCGCGAGCACGGGCTCGGTTCGACCGACGCTTCGGGGATCGCGCTCGTCACGAGCGAGATCCGCGGCCTGCCCTCCCTCTGCTACGCGCTGGCCAAGAACCACGGCAAGGTCAAGGGCATCAGCGGCGGCCACCTCTACCAGAAGGGGCTCGTCCCGAACGTCGCCCGCAACCTGCCGCTCCTGAAGGACGAGGCGCCGGCGCTCATCCTCAAGCTGATCAAGGCGATCGCCTCGATCCTGCGCGAGGAGGACTTCGAGGACAAGCTCTTCGCTCTCTCCACCACCAAGGAGTGGACGGCGATCTCCGATCGCCTCAGCCGCGCCGAGCAGGCCGTGTACACCATGGCCCGCAAGATGGCGGTCGAGCTGCAGGCCAACGGCGAGTGCGAAGGCGCGCACCTCTTCAACCTGAAGAACGGGCGCGCTGGCGAGCTCGGTCTCTTCCTCGAGACCCGGGACCCGAACCTGATGAAGCACATGTGGGCGGCGCTCAACACGCTCCAGACGCCCGTCGCGGTCGCGCTCGTGTGCCACCCGGACACGGGCCGCGTCGCGATCCTCACCGCGAAGAACTTCGGGGTCAACCTGAAGCCGGTCGCGGACGTGTGTGCGACGAGCTGGAAGGGCGCGAAGTTCGACTTCAACGCCTCGTCCAACCGCCTGATCTGGGATCCGCGCTTCACCAAGGAGCGCGGCCCGACTCCGGCGGAGCTCAAGTCGGTCGTGACGCTCCACGTCACGACCCGCGCCCCGCAGCACCGCGCGACGTTCCAGCAGGCCCCGACCGGCATGAGGGCGTCGATCGGCGACCTCATGAAGGCCAAGGGCCCCGTGGTCGTCACCAAGCGCAGCTAGAGCTGCGCGACTCAGTCGGAACACAGCGCCCTCCCGAAACTCTTCGGGAGGGCGTTTACTTTTATCGATTATAGACGTTCATCGCTTTCTGCGGCCCGTCTTTGAGCGAGGCTTCAACTCCATCGGCGGCGCGGAAGATCATTTCATTCACCGCTTCGCGTTCGTCGGGGTTGAATGGCTGCACGACGTAGTCTTCGATCGGAAGCGGTGTCGAGGGACGACCGATGCCGAGTCGGAAACGGATGAAGTCGGGCGTGCCGAGTCGTTCAATGATCGATCCGACGCCGTTGTGTCCGCCGGAAGAACCGCCTTCACGCAAGCGCAGTCGTCCGAGCGGCAGATCGAGGTCGTCGTGCAGTACCCAGATGCGCGACGCGGGAATTTTGTAGAAGCTCGCGCAGGCGGCCACCGAAGCGCCAGAAATATTCATGTACGTCTGCGGCTTGAGGAGCAGAATTTTTTCGCCGGACACGCTGCCTTTGACGAGCTCGCCTTGGAACGCCGTATCAAAATGATCGAGCTTCCAGCGCTCAGCCAAAAGATCGGCCACGCGGAATCCCACGTTGTGCCGCGTCTTCTCGTATTTCTTTCCGGGATTGCCGAGTCCGACGATGAGGAGCATAGCCCTCGTATTTTACCCGAAAGCGCGCTCGGTGTCTGTAACGGCGCTTCTTGACATTGAAGCATTTTTGCGTGTACGGTTGCTCGGCACTTGGAGGTGCACATGCCCTTTACGTCATTGAATACGCTCAACAAAGCGGTCTTCATCGATCGCGACGGCGTCGTGAACGAGCTGGTCGATCGCGGCGACAACTTCTTCGTGGCCGGCAAACTGATCCGCTGGACGGCGCCGTGGCGCTTGGAGGAGTTGCGCGTCTACTCCGACGCCAAGGCAGCCATCGCCCTGATGAAGGAGAAGGGCTACCTGACGATCCTCGTCACCAACCAACCCGACATTGCGACGGGCAACATGAAGTCGCAGGACTTCGCGCTCATCACGCGCGCGATCAAGGCCTTGTCGCTCGACGCGGTCTATGCCTGCTTGCATCATCCGAAGCGCGGCTGCTTCTGTCACAAGCCTGCACCGGGGTTGCTCTACGCCGCCGGCGTCGCCTATTCGGTCGATCCGCAGCTCTCCTACATGATCGGCGACAGGGAGACCGACGTGGAGGCTGGCAAGGCCGCCGGCGTCCGCACCATCCGGGTGACCGAATCGGACGACGTCGTGACCGCCGCCGATCACCGCGTCCGCGGCATCATGGAAGCGGCGCTGCTGCTGCCATGAACCACGAAACCGTCGGGTCCTCCGGCGGTTTTTCTTTCGTCAAAAACATCCGTCTCGCGACGGATGTTTTTTGTTCGACGTTACTTTTCGATTTCGCGATAGCTGACCGTGACCGGCGTGCCGTCGAGGCCGAACTCTTCGCGCAGGCGGTTTTCGACGAAGCGCGTCAGGCTCGGGTCGGTAAAGTTTTTGTCTTTGACGATCATCGTGAACTTCGGCGGGGCGTGTTGCGTCTGGCGGATACCGTAGACGTAGGCGTGTTTGCGCGCTTGGCCCATCGCCGTCTTGTGGTGCGAGATGCGCGAGGCGAGATAGGGTTTGACGCGTTTCTCGACGAAACGATCAAGCTCTTCTTCCGTCAAAATGCGCTCGCGGTTCTGCTTCACTTTGAGTACGAGATCGAGCAGCGTGTGGACGCGCATGCCGGTCTTGGCCGAGACGAAGGCCATCGGCGCCCAGCGCAGGAAGGGGAGCGACATGTAGATTTCCTCGCGGGCCTCGTCGCCGGTTTTCGTCGTTTTGGCGGAGAGGGTATCCCACTTGTTGAGGACGAGGATGATGCCTTTGCCGGATTCGTTCGCGAGTCCGGCCAAGTGGCTGTCCTGCGCCAGGATGCCGTCCTGCACGTCGATGACGAGCAATACGACGTCGGCTTGCTTGATCGCCGTCAGACTCTTGCCGACGGAAGCTGCTTCGAGACCGCGCTCAATGTTGGCACGCTTCCTGATACCGGCCGTGTCGACGACGAGAATCGGTTTGTCTTTGTAGAAGAGAAGCGTGTCTTGGGGCTCGCGCGTCGTGTGCGGCACTTCCGAAACGATGACGCGATCTTCGCCGATCATGGCGTTCAAGAGCGATGATTTGCCGACGTTCGGACGACCGATCAAGGCGACGGTCGCGTCCGGCATGATTTCGTCGAGCGGCAGGTCGATCTTCGTCAGTTCTTCGAACACGCGGTCGAGCAAGTCGCCGGTACCGGTGCCACTCACGGCCGAGACGGCGATTGGATCGCCGAAGCCCAGCTTCTTCCACTGGTTGCCGATGTCGCGGCGCGTCGCGGCGCTTTCCGCTTTGTTGACGACGAGGATGACGGGTTTGCCCGCTTTGCGCAGCTCTTTCGCGAGCACGACGTCAGTCGAAAGCGGTCCGGTCAAGGCATCGGCGACAAAAAGAATCACGTGCGACTTACGGGCCGCGCGGAGTGCTTGCTTGCGGACGTTTACTTCAATCTGATCGCGTTTGACGATGTCGAGACCGCCCGTGTCGAGCAGGGTCAGAAGCTGACCGCGCCAGCGTGCCATGCCGATGCCGACGTCGCGCGTCGTGCCGGGGATATCGGAAACGAGCGCCTGTTCTTTTTCGATCAGGCGGTTGAAGAGCGAAGATTTGCCGACGTTCTTGCGGCCGACGAGCGCGACCGAAGGCGTGGCGTGGACTGTGGCGTTGACGGGCATATTAGTTTGCGGCGTTTTGACCGAGGACGACGAGGAAATCGGCTCCGCCCTGGACTTGCGGTTGCTGGCTGTTGGACAGCGCGATATTCGACGGCGTGAGTCCTGAGGAGAGGTAACCGGGCAGCGTCACCGCCACTTCGGCACCGAGCAGATTTTTGATCGTCTGCAGTTCCTCGGGATACCCTCCGTTGGTTAAATCATACACGATCGTGCGTTCGCGGTTCGTTTCTTTGGCGTTGCCGATCGAAACGACTTGGTAGCCGACTTTCGAAAGGAGGTCCTGTGTTTTCTTGGCGAGACCGGGGAGTTTTGTGCTGTTACGAATCTCGACGCGCACGGCGCGCGCTTCGGCTGGTGTCGGTGCGGCTCCGTCCGTAGGCGCTTCGAGCACGCGTTCGGCGAGGCGTTTGATGTCGCTCCAGTCGCCTTTGCGCGGAAGCAAGACATACGCGTCGCCGTTCGATACGGTCACGGTCGTCGCGTAGAGCGGACCTTCCGGATTGTCGTCGAGAACGTGATGCGTGATTTTCGTGTGATCGATGTGCCGCAGTTCTTTGGCGAGCTTCACGATCTCCCAAAGTTCCATGTCGGTGATGACGTGCGTCTGCAGCGTCTCGAGCACGCTCGCGACGCGCGAAGGATTGAGCAGCGTGTCGAACGACACGAGTTTGTCCTTGAGCGCCATGATGACTTTCTGCTGGCGGCGGCTGCGCGCGAAGTCGGAACCTTCGAGGTTGTTGCCGTGGCGCGAACGCACGTATTCAAGCGCCGTGTCGCCGTTCATCGTCTGCCAACCCTTTTCAAAATGGACCTTTTTGTAGAGGTTATTATCCGTGGGGTAGGCAAAGTCCGTGAAGGTGCGCTCGACGTCGACGGTCACGCCACCAACATCGTCAATCAACGTCTTGAACGCCGAAAAATCGACGCGGACGTAATAATCGATCGGCTGGCTGAGGAGCGAAGAGATGGCGGTTGCCGCCGCGACGCCGCCGTTGCCCGGTTTCTTTTCTTCGGCGTAGGCGTTGATCGCGTTGATTTTTCCTTGTCCACCCTCCGGCAGCGGAATCCACAAGTCGCGGGGGAGTGAAAGGATGCCGACTTCGGAGGTTGACGGTTTGATGCTCACGAACAAAATCGTGTCGGTGAGATGCGGACCGTCGTGTCCTTCGCCGCCTTCGCCGAGCACGAGGATGTTGATACGATCGCGCTCTTCGCCGTGGAGTTGTTTTTCTGACGTGCCGACCAAACGGCGCACTTGATCGAGGATGGAAACTTTCCGATCCTCCGGCGCGTTCGGATTCAGGGCCGACGCGGCGCTGATCAAGCGTCCGGCCGCGAGCGAAAAGAGGACGGGAACGAGCACAACGACCGTCGCGAGCCCGATCAACGCACCCTTCCAAAACGAAAAACGCCGACGCGGAGCGGCGCCCGGATCCAGCAAGTTGATCTTGGGGGGCTTCATGGGGACTTGCTCAGGGGCGAAAAGCCTGCTAAACTGGCCACTACCCGTGTATACTAGAGGAAAAGGGGCGGTTTGTCCAGGCGGCACATTCCTCGTTTTTTAAGGACGTTTGGCTCAGTTGGTTAGAGCGCTGTCTTCACACGACAGAGGTCGGTGGTTCGAATCCACCAACGTCCACCATCCTCAACAATGAATATCCCGTCCCAGAGCCCGTTGCCGGAAGAGACGAAGATCGCGGCCGAAGACCTGACCCCCGGCGACTCCCCGTCGTTTTTCGGCGCCGTTGCCCGCTTCGCGCTCGAGTTGGTTGAAATCATCGTCATTTCCCTGGCGATCATTTTGCCCATCCGCTACTTCCTGATCCAGCCGTTTTACGTCAAAGGCGCGTCGATGGAGCCGACGTTCGACGATCATGAATACCTGATCATCGACGAGCTCAGCTATCGCATGCGCGCGCCGGCGCGTCAGGAAGTCGTCGTCTTCCGCTACCCGCTCGACCCGCGCCAGTATTTCATCAAGCGCATCATCGGCTTGCCGGGGGAGACGGTCAGAATTTCCGGCGATCGCATCACGATCATGAATGCCGATCATCCCGACGGCATCCAGATCGACGAGAGCGCCTACCTTTCGCCCGATGTCCCGACGCGCGGCGACCGCACCGTGACCCTCGCCGCCGACGAATACTTCGTCATGGGGGACAATCGCACCGCCAGTCTCGACTCCCGCACGTTCGGTCCTCTGCCCGCCAAACAAATCGTTGGACGCGTCTGGATCCGCGGTTGGCCTCTCGACCGCGCCACGGTGTTCCGAGCCCCATAAATTGCCTTAATCGCCCGCATGCCTAAGACTAAAAAGCCCGCAGCGCCTCCGAAAGCTCCTGCCGCCAAGCCTGTCGTCAAACCGGCGGCTGTTGCGACGCCCGAGGGCGAGGCTCCGAAACCGAAGCGTACGTCTCCGCCGCCGCAACTTTTGCGCGGCATGAAAGACGTGCTGCCGGCCGAACAGAAATACTGGACGCTTTTGCGCAACGCCGCTGAATCCATCGCGCGCGGTTTTGGCTTTGATCGCATCGACACCCCGACGCTCGAAGAGACTGCACTCTTCGTGCGCGGCGTCGGCAAGCAAACCGACATCGTTGAAAAAGAATTGTACTCGTTCGTCGACCAAGGCGGCGAGTCGATGACGCTCCGTCCGGAGCTCACGGCTTCGCTCGCGCGCGCCTACGTCAACCACGGCATGTGGAACCAGCCCCAACCGATCAAATGGTTCACCTGGGGCCGCGTCTTCCGCCACGAGCGTCCGCAGTCCGGCCGCTATCGCCAGTTCACGCAAGCGGGTCTCGACGTCTTTGGTGACAAGCACCCGGTCATCGACGCCAACTTGATTTTCGCCGCCCACACGCTGTTCAAAGAAACGGGCATCGACGCGCTCGTCATGGTCAACTCGATCGGCGATATGCCGTCGCGCGAAAGCTACAAGAACGAACTCGTCAACTACTACCGCAGCAAGCGCTCGCAGATTTGCGAAAACTGCAAAAAGCGCCTGCAGCGCAATCCGCTCCGCGTCCTCGACTGCAAAGAAGAAGGCTGCGTCGCGGTCAAAGCCGAAGCGCCGCAGATCGTTGATTTCTTGAACGAAGAATCGAAGAATCACTTCATTCGCGTCCTCGAATATCTCGACGAGCTCGAAGTGCCGTACCAGCTTCAGCCGCACCTCGTGCGCGGTCTTGATTACTACAGCCACACCGTCTTCGAAATCGTCGCCGCTTCCGACGCCGAAAAACAGGCGTCGCAGTCGGCGCTCGCCGCAGGCGGTCGCTACGACGGTCTCGTCGAAACGCTCGGCGGCACCCCGACGCCCGCCGTCGGTTTCTCTTGGGGCATCGAACGCATCATTCTCGCGCTCAAAGAGCAGAACGTCCCCGTACCGGAAATCAACGCGCCCGAAGTCTTCGTCGCGCAGCTCGGAGAACCCGCGCGCCGCAAGACGCTCGCGCTCTTCAACGCGCTTCGCAAGGACGGCGTCGTTGTCGCCGAAAGTTTTTCGCGCGACGCGCTCAAGCAGCAGCTTGAAATCGCCAACCGCCTCGGCGTCCGCTTCACCGTGATCCTCGGTCAGAAAGAAGTGCTCGATGGCACCGCGTTGATCCGCGACATGGATTCCGGCATTCAGGAAATCGTCGACTTCAAGAAGTGCGCGATCGAACTGAAGCGCAAGCTGGCACAACCCGCCCCGCCGAAAATCACCCCGCCCCCGCCGCCGGAACCGGAAGACCCGCTCCTTGCGGAAGAACCGTTGAAACCGGAAGAGGACGAGGAGGAAGAAGAAGGGGACAAGAAGAAGAAAGACGAAGAATAAGGCTAAAAAGCGGCGTTTGACCTTAAACGCCGCTTTTGTTATCTTATACCTGAGACCCAGTCTCTCTATTTTTAAGTAGAAAGGAAGGTGTATTGTTGTGGTTGAAGTCAAACGCAAAAAGGGAGAGAGCTTTGAAGCTCTGCTTCGTCGTTTCAGCCGCCGCATTCAGCAGAGTGGCAGCGTTCTGCAAGCCAAAAAGACCCGTTTCCGTACGGACGAAAAGAACAAAAACGCTCAGCGCGATGCGGCGCTCCGCCGCCAGTTCCTGTCCGCGCGTCGCGAGTATCTGCTCAAAAGCGGTAAACTGAAAGAAGAAGACCTGAAGCAGAAGCGCCGCCGTTAAACCTGTCCGGTCCCTCGACCTTGTCGAAGGATAACCAAGTCGGTATGTCACTCCGCAGCGACATCGAAAAGCGGTTCATGGAAGCGATGAAGGCTAAGGACGCCTCGGCGGTCTCGACCTTCCGCATGCTCCGCGCGGCGATGAAAAACGCCGAAATCGACAAACAAATAAAAGAGTTGAGCGACGAAGAAGCGATCGAAATCGTAGGACGCGAGGTTAAAAAACTGAAGGACGCGCTCTCGGATTTCGAGAAAGCCGGCCGTCAGGATCTCGCGGAAACGACGAACGCTGAAATCGCGCTGCTCACCGGTTTCCTTCCCGCGCAGATGTCAGAAGGCGAAGTCGAAGCGATCGTGGCCAAAAAAGCCGCCGAGCTCGGCCTCTCTGGAGAAGCTGCTTACGGACGTCTCATGGGCGAGGCGATGAAGGAAATGAAAGGGAAAGCCGACGGCGCCCTGGTCGGCAAAAAAGTCAAAGAGTTCTTGCAAAAAGCGTAGTTCCGGGAATCCCTACCCTCCTGTCCCATGCTCTCAGGAAGGAAGTCACGCTCCCAAACGCTCGTACAAGCCGCCCTCACGGTTACAGGTTTCGTGTTGGCGGTTTTTGCGTGTCTCGCTTTTGCACATGGTGTCCACGCGCAAGGCGTGACGGCCAACGAGGTACTGCCGACCGAACTCGGTAACGTCATCGGAACCGGCACGCAGGACATTCGTATTACAATCGCGCGCATCGTCCGCACGGGGCTTGGTCTCCTCGGGACGGTTGCTCTTCTCCTTATCTTGTACGCCGGCTTCATTTGGATGACGGCTGCCGGCGACATGGAGAAAATCGACCGTGCCAAGAAGACGCTCACCGCGGCGGTGATCGGTCTCGTGATTATCATGTCCGCCTTCGCGATCACGTCGTTCATCATCAGCCGCTTGCTCGGTGAGAGTGGTGGTGCGGGTGGCGGCGGTCTCGGCGGAGGTTCGGGCGCGCCGGATGATCGTGCCTGTATCGGTTTGTCGGCAACTTGCGCTGCTGGCGCGCTCGGCAACGGCATCATTGAAAGCCATTACCCGAATCGCAACGCCACAGGCATCGCGCGCAACACGCGTATCGTCGTCACCTTCAAACAGAAAATCGATCCGGCTTCCATTGTTGTCGGTGGCGCGAATGGCACGGTCGCGATTCTGAAGTCGACGCAAGTCACGGCAACGTCGAATCAGTTCGCGCAAAAATTCTCGCAGAGTTTGACAGCCGCCGATATCGACGTCACGGCTTCGGCGGACGGCAAGAGTTTCACGTTCCTTCAGAAAAATTGCCCCGCGAACTGTTTCGGTAGCCCGAGCGAAAACGTTTTCTATACCGTTGCCTTGCGCGGCGGCACCGACGGCATCAAGAAGGCGGGGGGAGCGGCTGCGTTTACGGGCACGTTCAACTCCGGCTACCTCTGGGAATTCCAGGTTTCAACCGTGCTCGACCTGACGCCGCCGAAAGTTTCGTACGTCGTGCCTCCGAACGGCGCGAACGGCGTCCCGCGCAACTCGCTCGTACAAGTTGCCTTTGACGAACCGGTCGATCCGGTCAGTGTCACGTCCGGCCTCTCGATCACGCGCGCCGGCAACGTCATCGCTGGCGTGCAGCAGGTCGGTAACGCCTATCGCACCGTCGAATTCCACACCAACGAAAGCTGCGGCACGAACTCGTGCGGCGAGCAGGTCTTCTGCTTGCCGGGGAATCAACAAATCACCGTGCGCGTGAAAACGGACGCGCTCACGGCGACGCCGCCACTCGGCATCTATCCTCCGAGCGGTATCACCGACATGGCCGGCAACGCGCTCGACGGCAACGGCAATGGCACGGCGCAGGGCGGACCGGTCGACGACTACACGGCGTCGTTCCAAACGAACAACACGATCGATCTCGTGCCGCCGAAAGTCGTGTCGCAAGAGCCGGACGTGCTCCAAGGCAACATCGCGCGCGATCTGCGTTTGTCCGTCACTTTCTCGAAGTTGATGAGTTCGACGAGTTTCACGAGCGACAACGCCAAGCTCGTGCCCGGACCGAACGGAGCGCCGACGAACTACTCGCTCGAAACGGAAGCGATCTCTTCGGTCGCGGGTGGCGAACCTGATCAAACCAAAGGCGTGATCGATCACGACCTGCTCTCCGTCAACCAACCGTACGCCGTTGATCTCACTTCAGGCCTCCGCGATCTTCATCAGAACTGTTTCTACCCGGGCGGCGGCCAAACGGTCTGCACGGGTTCCGAACCGTATTGCTGCAACGGCCGGCCTTCGATGGCCGCCTGCGGCTACTAACCAGAGCTTATGCGCGCGTTCTTCCGACGGCACCGCATCTTGATCCTCGCGCTGGCGCTTCTCGCGCCATGCCTCTGGTTCGCGTCGCATCACGCGGCGCTGGCGCAAGGCGTGACGTCGAACGAATTGCTTCCGGGACAGATCGGTACGACGCTCGGGACGAGTACGCAGGACCTGCGCGTGACGATCGCGCGTATCGTGCGCGTCGCTCTTGGTTTGCTTGGTACGGTCGCACTCCTGCTCGTGCTCTACGCCGGCTTCACCTGGATGACGGCGGCGGGGGATGAAACGAAAATTGAACGCGCGAAGAAAACGCTTTCAGCCGCGGTGATTGGCCTCGTGATCATCATGTCGGCCTTCGCGATTGTTTCGTATATTTTGAGTGCGCTCGTCAACGCGACGGGCGGCAACGTCGGTCCTGGTGGAAGCGGTGGTCCGGGTGGGGGAGGCGGTTTCGGCGGCGGCGCGGGTGGTTCGTTCCGTCCGACAGCGATTCAGCCGAGAGGTTCTCTTGCCAAGTACGACGTGACGGCGGCCGTAACCTTCAGCGCGGCGCCGACCGACGACGCGACCAACATCAAAGCCAATATTTTGCTCGAGAAAGTCTCGGGCAATTCGCGTACCAACGTCGATTACGAGCCTGTCGTAGAAAACAATACGATCCGTTTGCGTCCGCTCATCCCGTGCCCGGCGCCGAACGACACGCGCCGCTGTCTCGAGAAAAATTCCGACTACCAAATCACGGTACGCGCCGGTTTGAAGAACGCTTCGGCGGCTGATCCGCGCAACGTCAGCTGTGGACTCGGCGCGACGTGCTCGCAGAGTTTTAAAACAGGCGACGCGGTCATGACGCAGCCGCCGACCGTGACGATTTCGAGCCCCGTCGACGGCCAGTCCGTTCCGGCAGGGGATCTGATCGCGGTGCAATCGGTTTCGACGGATCAAAACGGCATTGCCAGCGTCGATTATTTGGCCGACGGAGCGTTCTTTGCGGCCGACGGCAACGCGCAGCAGATCGCGCCGTCCACCTATTCCAGCCAAGCCGTGTGGGATACGACGGCGATCGTGCCGGTTAAAACCGTCTCGCTCGGCGCGCGCGCGGTGAACATTGATGGCGACGCGGCGAGTTCTGCGGCGGTGCGCGTGACGGTGCGTCCGCAGTTTTGTTTCAACCACATTAAAGACGGAGACGAAGCCGCGATCGATTGCGGCGGTTCTTGCGGCGCGTGCACGGGCGGTACCTGCACCCAGAACGCGCAATGCGCTTCTGGTTTGTGCCAGAACGGCCAGTGCGTCGAGAATCCGGAAATTACCGACGTACAACTTCGCGACGGCAAGCCCGGCAACCTCGTGACGATCACGGGTCTGCATTTCGGCGCGGCGACCGGCAAAGTAACCTTCCTCGGCACGGCTGCTTCCGGCGATGAGAAAGACGCGGCGTTGGCATCGTGCGGCGGTGCGTGGAGCGATGCGCGTATCGTGATCGTCGTGCCGGAAGGCGCGAAGACCGGCCCGATCCTGGTTACGGCCGCGGGCGGCAAGAAGGACGCAACGAACGACACCTTCGGTCCGATCATCGCCGATTTCCAAATCAACGACGTTGCGCGTCCGGGTATTTGCTCTGTCTCTCCGGTGTCGGTAAAAACCGGCAGTACGGTTACGGTCGGCGGCAGCGCCTTCGGTGCCGCGCAAGGCGCGTCGCGCGTACAGCTCGTCCGCGCCGCCGGCGATTGCTCACAAATTCAAGACTGGGCGACGGCCGTAGAAGCGGCACAGGTCTCGCCATGGTCCGATACGTCTTTCCAGCCGACGATTCCGAACATTGCGACGGACGTCGACGGTTCCAATTATTTGTTGCGCGTGACGGTCGGAGGCCAGCCGTCCAACACTGCGTGTGTGCGCGTGGAACCTCCCGAAGCGGGAACGGATCCGCACATCGCCTTCGTCACGCCGGAAAACGGTTCGGTCGGCACGTATCTTTCCGTGTTCGGCACCAACTTCGGTTCCGGCGGCACAGTACGTTTCAAGAACGCCGCCGGCGAGGCGGTGGGGGACATCAGTTTCCCGGCGCAGTGCGCGGCAGGTTATTGGACGAGTTCGAGTGTGACGGTCAAAGTGCCTCCGCAATTTACGACGCCCGCCAACACCGCGATCCAGCTCGGACAATATAACGTGACGGTCGTGCGCTCCGATGGCCGCGCGTCGAACGCCAGTACATTCACGATCAACACCAACCCGCTGACGCCGGGGCTTTGCCGTATCGAACCGAATAATGGTCCGGTGGGTACGTCCGTTATGCTGTACGGCGACGGTTTCGGCGCGATCAACGCCGCTGATCTTCCCGCCTACGTCGCGCTGCATCCTGACACGGTGCGTTTCAATGACAACAAGAACGCGGCTTCGATCGGTCAGTGGCAAGCGAGCTCAATCGCGGCTTCCGTGCCGGTTGGCGCCACGACCGGACCCGTACGCGTCCGCACGTTCTCCGGTGCCGCTTCCAACGAATCCAACGGCGTGAATTTTGAAGTGCGCGACTGCCGCCAGAGCGGCGGCGACTCTGCGTGCGGTGCCGGACGTTCGTGCTGCGAAGACGGTGCCTGCCGCGCTGCTTGCGGCGGTGGAGTCGCGGCTGGCGGATTTGCTTGGCAGTTTTCGACCGGACCGATTCCGGTCTTCCCGATCGTGATCGAAAACGCGACGTGTCAAGCGGCGGCACCTTCAACGATGCCGAGTCCGAACCCATTCAAGGGCATGACGGACGTGTGTACCGACATGGGCGCGATGACGGTGCGTTTCAGCTTGCCGATGGATCCGGCGACGATCAACGGTTCCAACGTGTTGTTTGAATCCTGCGGCGCGGGTGCCACAATTTCCTCGACATGCGCGTCTGTCGCCGGCGTCGGCGCGCCTAGCACGCTCGACTACGACGCTGAAGGCCGCACGCAGCTCGTGCTGCCGGTCGGAGGCTTGCGCCCGAACACGTGGTATCGCTTGACGGTGCGCGATCAAGTGAAGAGCTTGGGTACGCCCGTACGCGGCGCGCAGATTCTGGACGGCAACTTCGACGGCAAAGCCGGCGGCGCCTATGTCACGACGTTCAAGACGGGCACGGGACCGTGCACGCTCTCTGGCGTCGATGTCCAGCCGACAGACGCGCTGATCTCCGCATCGGACGAGACGAAGGATTACCAGGCGTTCCCGCTTTCGAGCCGCTGCATCATCTTGTCGTGCGCGGGTCGCGTCGTGAATTGGAATTCGAGCAATCCCGGCAAAGCCACGATCGCTCCGTTGCTCGGCGCGCGCCAGTGCGAAGCGAAAGCGACGCCCGTATCCGAAACCGATCCGGGTCCGGCGATTCAAATTCGTTCGACGATCGATGGCGTGACCGATTCCGGAAAACTGACGATCGATTACGCCAATCCGCGCGTCGTCGACTACGGACCGCATGACTGCAACGAGGCTTGCGTCAACACGGTCGGCTTCGCGTACTTCAACACGCCTATGGCCGAAGACGGGCCAGGGAGCGTGCTTTCAAACGTAAAATTGTATCGTTGCCGCAACGAGTCGTGTCTGACGTTCCAGGGCGAAGTGCCGCTCGCGCCGCAATATAACGCGGGCGCGAAGTTGCTGACGTTCGGTAACGTTCCTCTTGCCGCGAACACATGGTACCGGGCCGTCGTGCTTGGCACCGCGCGCAGCACGAGCCAAGCCGCGCTCACGGGCTTGAACTACGAAGGCAACGCCTTCAGCTGGATTTTCCGCACGCGGCTCGCCGCCGATCCTTGCGGTCCTCAGAAGGTGACGCTTGAACCTTCGCAGACGACGTTGCGGTATATCGGCCAAGTATCGCCGGTCACGGCCATGCCGCACAGTTCTCCGGACAAGTGTTCCGCGAACGGTCAGTTGTTGAACGCCTCATCGTATAACTGGTCGTGGAGCAAAGCGCAGAATCCAGCGGCTCCTCAGGCGTTCCGTTTCTTGCCCGACGTTCCTCCAGGCGCGCTTCTCAACACGAATCCCGTTTTGCCGGCCGGTTGCTCTTCAAACTGTCTCATGACTGGCAGCAAGGCTCCGGGCACGCCATCTTGTGGCAACGGAGTTCTTGAAAGGGGAGAAGAATGCGATACGCCCGGTTTGAACGGCTGCAACGCCAACTGTTTGTTGACCGGTAATATCGTACCGAACGGTTGCGGCGACGGCGCGCTTCAAGCTGATCGTGGCGAAGAGTGTGACGCCGGTGCTCAAAACGGCACCGCGGCGTCGGGCTGCACAACCTCGTGCTTGCTCGTCGGTTCCTCGCCGGGGCTTTCCGCCTGCGGTAATGGCTCGGTCGGCGTTGGTGAAGCCTGTGATGACGGCAATACGCAAGATGGCGATGGTTGCAGTCCGCGCTGCTTGCTCGAAGGTTCCGCGCAGAACGTGTACGTCTGCGGCAACGGCGCGCTCGAACCTGGAGAAGAATGCGATTACCTGCTCGGCGCGGGCGGTCTTGCTACGCAGCTATTCGTCGCTGGACGTCCTCCTGTGGCGCTTGGAGCCGGCGATGAACGCAATCCCACGCGCCCGAACTTTGCGTGCGGACAAAGCTGCTTATTGCGCGGCGACTTCACGGCCTGCACCGCTGGCGCCAATTGCTGCGGTAACGGTGTGATCGAACCTGCGAAAGGCGAGAACTGCGACGCGGGCGTGAATAACGGCAAAGCTTCTTCCGGCTGTTCGTCCTCCTGCGTCAAAACCGGTTCTGATCCGGCTCTCCGCGCCTACTGCGGCGACACGGTCGTCACGGTGCAACCCGCGAATATTTTGACGGGCGCGCAGAACGGCGGCGGCGAAGAATGCGAAGCGCCGGCACTCGACGCGAATATCGATCCTGTCCAGGTTGTTGAAGCCCGCAATCAGTGCGATGCCAAAAATAGCTGCTCGGCTTCGGTCACGGCCGCAATCGGCGCTGTTTCCGGTCAGGGTGCGGTCAGTGTCGAATGTTCGTGCCGTGCCGACAGCGACTGCGCGACGTTCGGCCCCAACCTCTCTTGCGGCGCCGGCGCTTGCTGCTTCCCGCGTCCCGCCGCGCCCGACATTACGCCTAAGGGCGGCAACGAATGCCGTAACGCGCAGATTACGATTCTCTTCGGCGAGGAAATGAACGTCGGTTCGCTGCAGGGCGGCTTGATCGTGCAGTCGTGCACGCCGGTCGCGTACGAACAGCACGGCGTCGGTTCGTGGATCGCGCGCGCCGCGTCGGCTGTTGGAAATTTCTTCCGCTCGTTGATCGGCATGAATGCTTCAGCCGCGGACGTCTGCGCGCCGATCGAGGGCACGTTCACGCATGTCGCGAAAACGGCTCCGGATGCCAGCGTACACACCGTTTCGACGTTCGCTCCGAAACAGATGCTCAGCCCGAATCGCAAATACCGCGTGCTCGTGAAGGGTGGCGCGAATGGCGTGAAGACGGCGAAGGGTGTGGGCTATCCGGAAGGGGGAGACACGATTCAGGATTTCACGACGGGTTCCGACGTCTGCCGTTTCGACGTCGCGCAAACGTCACCGGCGAAGGAACTTATCCAAAACTCTTCGACTCCGCTGACGATTACGGCGACGGCCATGTCCGACCGCGGCGGCGTGTTGGAAGCGATTTCACCCGTCGTCGGCGTCTACGATTGGACGTGGAGCTGGGCGAACGTGCCGGAAAACGCCACGGTCGGAGCGTTGCTCGAATTGAACGCGGCTCCGGGCGCTTCGTCAGCCGTGGTGCAAGCCAAAAAAGGCATCAACGGTCATGAACAGGTGGTCGCGACGGCGCGCATTACGACGGATACGGCACTGACGCCCTCGACGGTCGGTCAAGAGAAGATCGGCAAATCATCGATCACGGTGCTCTTGTGCGAGAACCCCTGGCCGCGCCGCGACGTCGCGACGGGCGCTTGGGCTCCGTACGTCGATCCGCAGACGCACTTCGAATTCTATTATTGCCGCGATAACGCCGGCACGCCGCTGCCGGAACTCATGGCACAGCCGGTGCAAGGCCAGTCAGCCGGCGGTTCCGGTCTTCTCCGCTTCTGCGCGGCGACGCAGGACGGTTCGCAATCTCGCGCCTGCGTGTCGAACGCCGATTGCAACGCTGGCGACACTTGTCGGTCGAAAGACGTCCTCTTCCGCTTCCAGCCGGAATGGAAACTGACGGACGCGATCGGTATGCGCGTCTACGAGAATCCTGAACGCCTCACGCCGCAAGAGTGGTATCTCGCGCAGCATTTCTCCGGCAATACCCAGGTAGCGACGGTCGACGGCTATCAGGCGATAAAAGACGAACGCACGGTGTACGTCGGCGCCGCCGATAAATACGGCGATCCCGATTTGCGCTCGTATGTGTACGTCTACGCCTTCAACGAACACGCCGATCCGCGCACCGGCGAGATTTTCAACCGCTTGGTCAGCAATGTTCGTTTCAACACGAACCTTGTGCCTTCGGACCGCGTCACGAACGTCTGTAAGAACGCCGCAGGCGCGATGTTACACCCGGCTGGAGACGCGAATGCGTTGATCGGCTGCACGAGCGACCTCGATTGCGACAAAGCGTTGACGACCGGCCCCGTCGGCATGCACTGCGATTCCGACAAAGACAAGATTCGCCGCGACATGCGCCGCTGGCAGGACATGCGCATGATCGAACAGGCGCTTGAAACGACGCATAGCCAGACCGGCTTCTACCCGAAGGTCGAATCCGGAAGTTTCGTGCGCGGTTTCACGACGTCGAAGTGGCCTTCGTGGAGCCAGCAGCTCGGCTCCGCCGGTGCCTTCGTCGATCCGATCAACGCCTTCAACCGCTGCGAAGCGTTCGGTTCGGAGTGCGCGATCAGTCGCACGTCGTGCGCGTCCGATGCGGACTGCGCGGCGGTAAGCGGGGATCGCTGCAAGACGAGTTTCGAAGCCGAAACCTGCTACAACGACAAAATTGGTGTCTTCGCCTGCCCGGCTGATTCGCACGTATATCAATACCGCGCCGTCGGCGGCGATGATTACCGCATGTCGGTCGACTTCGAATACGTTACCTACCAGTGGGTCGGCGCTTCGTGCGCGGCCAAGACAAACCAGTTCGCGTGCGACAATGCGCTCGGCTGCTCCTGGTTGCCGACCGGACCGCGCGCGGGCACATGCCAGACGCGCATTAGCGTGACGCCGGTCTGTGCGGGTGTGCCGTCCTCCTCCATCGCCAAAAAATGCCTCGCGACAGGCGCGGCCTGCACGGCATCCAACACCTGTGCGCCGCAAGACGCCTGCGTGCCTGTTGGCGTGCCGCTCATCGGTCCCGCCGCCGGGGGAGCGTGCGGTAACGGCTTGCTCGAAGCGGCGGAAGATTGCGAAGTCGGTCAGACGCGCAACGTCGCCTGCCCGTCCGGAGGTCAGGATCTTGAACGATGCGATAGTGCCTGCCACTGGAAAGTACAAAATGCCTGCCCTGGCGCCGCCGCTTGCGGCAACGGTTCTCTCGAAGCTTTTGCCGGTGAAACGTGCGATGATGGCGCCCAAAACGGCCAGTATGGACGCTGCCGCAGCGGTAACCTCGGTTGCGCTAAACGCT
>CAZKMF010000123.1:0-2860 GCA_964553975.1 uncultured Gammaproteobacteria bacterium
TCGTTCTTGAGAAGGATTTCGACGACCTTATCCATCTTGGCGCGCTGTTCGCGGATGATTTTTTCCGCTTGCGCTTTGCCGTTCTGGATGAGGGCAGCGACTTCTTCGTCAATTTGGATGGCGATCTTTTCGCTGTAGTCGCGCTGCGAGTGAATCTCTTTGCCGAGGAAGATCATTTCTTCGTGCTCGCCGTAGGTCCTCGGCGGGAGGACGTCCGACATGCCGAAGCGGGTGATCATGTCCTTGGAAAGCGAGGTCGCTTTGCGCAGGTCGCTCGAGGCGCCCGTCGTCAGCTCGCTGAAGATTTCCTTTTCGGCAACGTAGCCGCCGAGCATGACGGCGATATCGTCGATGAACTCGCTCTTCGTATGCATGCGTTTGTCCTCGCTCGGAAGCTTGATCGTGTACCCGGCGGCGAAACCGCGGGAGATGATCGAGATCTTGTGGACCGGGTCAGCATGCTTCGAGAAGTGCGCGACGAGCGCGTGGCCGGCTTCATGATAGGCCGTAACCTTCTTCTCGTGCGCGTTCATGATGTAGCTCTTGCGTTCGGGGCCGAGCATGACTTTTTCGACGGAGTCGAGAAGCATGGCTTCCGTGACTTCCGTCTTGTCCTTCCTGGCGGCCAAGATCGCGGCTTCGTTCATGAGGTTCGCGAGGTCCGCGCCAGAGAACCCAGGCGTCCGTTCGGCCAGCTTGCGCAGGTTGACGTCAGCGGCCAGCGGCTTCTTTTTGGCGTGGATCTTCAGGATTTCTTCGCGGTCGTTCAAGTCCGGTGGGTCGATGACGACGCGGCGATCGAAGCGTCCGGGGCGAAGCAGCGCCGGATCGAGCACGTCGGGGCGGTTGGTCGCCGCGAGGACGATCACGCCGGCGTTCGGCTCGAAGCCGTCCATTTCGGTCAGGATCTGGTTCAAGGTCTGTTCGCGTTCGTCGTGCGAACCGCCGAGACCGGCGCCGCGTTGGCGTCCGACCGCGTCGATTTCATCGATGAAGATGATGCAGGGCGCGGTCTTCTTCGCCTTGGCGAAGAGATCGCGGACGCGGGAAGCGCCGACACCGACGAACATCTCCACGAATTCCGAACCGGAGATATGGAGGAACGGAACGTTGGCTTCTCCGGCGACGGCGCGCGCGAGCAAGGTTTTACCCGTGCCCGGCGAACCCATGAGCAGGACACCCTTCGGAATCTTGGCGCCGAGCGCCGAGAATTTTTCCGGGTTCCGCAGGAAGTCGACGACTTCCGTCAGTTCTTCCTTGGCTTCCTTTACGCCGGCGACGTCTTTGAACGTCACGCGGTTCTTGCCGTCCTTCGGCACTTCGCGAGCGCTCGACTGGCCGAACATCATGGCGCGCATGTTCTGGCCTTGGACGTTGCGCATCATCAGGTAGACGAATCCGCCGATGAGCAGGAAGGGGAGGATGACCGGCAGGAGGACGGACAACCAGTAGCCGATGCCGCCGGGTTGTTTGACGGCGAGCGCGAGCTTCTGGATTTTTTCGGCGTCGACGCCGAAGTCACGCAAGGCTGAGACGAGGGAACCGTTCGATTCCTTCACCGTCTTTTCCTTGGTGCCGTCGTTCAATGTGGCGCTGATGTCGTTGCCGTGGATGTCGATCGATTTCACTTCGCCCGCTTGAATCTGGCTGGCCAAGGTCGAAAGATCGATGTCTTTCGGCTTGCCGCCCGAGAGCGAAAGCGTGGAAAAAACCACGCCGACGCCGATCAAGACGAGGAAGAAGAGGACGAGATTGCGGATGACGTATTTAGGCATTGGCTTTGGGGGCCTCGGCCTCACCAGAGCCACCTTCTTCCAAAGCCTTCAGCGAGAGGCCCAGGCGGTGCTGTTCCGGCTCGATCGAGACGATTTTGAAGGTCATCGTGTCGCCGATCTTGGCGATGTCGGACACGTTCTTGACCGGTTTTTTGGAGAGTTCGGAGATGTGCGCGAGACCGTGGATGTCCTTGTCCAGTTCGACGAAGAAGCCGAACGGGTTGATCTTGAGCACTTTGCCTTCGACTTTGTCGCCGATCTTGTACTTCTCGGTGACGGCCTTCCACGGGTCCTGGATGAGCTTCTTCATCGAGAGGAAGATCTTGGAACCTTCGATGCCGATGATTTCGGCTTTGACGACTTCGCCGACCTTCACGAGGTCGCGCGTGTGGTCGATGCGCTGCCAGGCGATTTCGGAAATGTGGACGAGGCCTTCAAGGTTGTCGAACTTCACGAAGACGCCGAAGTCGGCAATCGCGGTGATAGCACCCTCGACGACGTCGCCGAGCTTGTACTTATCAAGCACGCCCTTCTGCGCTTCTTCCCAGACGGACTTCTCGGAGACGATCAGTTTCTCCTCGCGCTCGTTCACGTCGATGACTTTGACTTTCATCGTGGTGCCGACGAAGCTCTTCAGCTTCTCGAGGATCTTGATCTTGTCGCCGCCGGAGACGCGCGGGTAGTTGTCAGGGGAGAGCTGCGAGACCGGGAGGAAGCCGTTCACGTGGTTGACGCTAGCAAGCAAGCCACCCTTGTTGGCTTCCATGATTTTGGCGTCAACGAGTTCGCCGGATTCCATGAGCTTGCGGAGGACTTCCCAGGCTTTCTGTTGGCCGGCATAGCGGAACGACAACTCAACCTCGCCCATTTCGTTTTCGAGGTCGATCACGGTCGCTTCGACTTCCTGGCCGACGGCCAGACCGGCGTATTCGACGGCTTCCGCAAAAAGTTCGCGGCCGCGGACGACGCCCGTTTTATAGCCTTCGATATCGATGCGGATCTCGTTCTTGGAGAGCGAAATGATGATGCCTTTGACGACGTCTCCGACCTTCGGAATGTTCAGCCAGCCCTTGTCTTCGAGCAGG
>CAZKMF010000124.1:0-8193 GCA_964553975.1 uncultured Gammaproteobacteria bacterium
CCCTGTTCCGACTGGTAGAGCACGCGTTTGGTGTAGATCAGTTTCGAGCCAAACATGCCCTCCACCTGGTTCGTCAGATCATCGAGCTCCTTTTCCGACGGCGCGAAGATCGTGACGTATAAGGCGAACTGGAAGAAATGCTAGATCCCTTGCGTCAGGTCGTCGCGCAGCTTTTCAATGTCACGCAAGGCCGTCTCGCGGAGAGGATCGCGGGCAGCGCCCTTTTCCGCGTCGCCGAGAATCTGCGCTTCGAGCACGCCGACTTTGTTCTTCAGTTGTTTCAAAATGATTTCGGGCTGGACGGGATAGAAAAACAGGCCGACGTCCATCGTCGCCGAAAAATTGATGATCGGCGTGAACCAGCCGATCAACAAATAGCGCGGATAGGTTACGACGAAGACCGTGCGGGCGTAGAGGTCGCCGAGACGCACGAGGTTTGGTTTGACTTCAAAGGCGGCCGGGGCGATCAGGTCGCGGATCGTGACGACGCCGCGGCGATAGATGCGCTCTTCTTCCAGCTTGATGCGCTCTTCCTGCGCCTGCCGCTTTTTTTCTTCAGCCGAAAGCGGCCGCTTCTCCTCTTTCGGAGCGGCGATCTTTTGCGTAGCGGTTGCGGGATTGAATGCCATACGTCACGCTTCAACGCGAATCGCGTCGGTTTTTTGCAGCTTTTGGGTTTCCATCGACTGCGGATTGTAGGCGGTGTAATAGAGCTCGATCAGACTCTGCGTATCGAGCATCGCGCTGCTCAGCCCCATCGAGTTGAGTCCGGCGCGCACTGAATCGACTTTCACCATGATGTCTTTCTTGCGCTGGCGGAACTGTTCTTCGCGCAACCGCGCGGAAACGAGAGGCGTCAGCACTTCGGACATGCGCGCGAAGAAGCCCTTGCGCTTCGAAGACGCGGGGTTGTACGGCACGATCACGAAGAACTTCTTCTGCATGATCTCGCCCAGCTCCACGAGCTCCTTCACGAACTGGCGGTAGTCATTGATCTGACCGCGCAAGAGTTCGTTCGTCTGTGTCTTCTCCTGTTCCTTCAAACGGTTCAAATAATCGTCGACGTTGAGTTTGCGCGACTGAATCTGGATTTGGATCGGCGCGTCGAGCGAATTCAGGAACGACATGTACCCCTGAATGATCGCTTCTTGTTCGTCTTCCGATTTCAACGAAAAGTTGAGGCTTGAAACGAGCAGCACGGCACGCATCGTCCCGTCTTTCATGACGACGACGTCTTCGCGGATTTCCGCCACGTCCAAGAACTGCTGCGTCGAAGCGGCTGGCTTCGCGCCCGCGAGCTTTTTGCTCTGCATCAGCTGTTCTTGGGCCATATCCTCCTTTACGCTTACTCTTCAGGTTGATAGACGCCACCCGTATTGACGACAAGCGCCAGTTCCGAGAGACGCGACGTGGTCGGCGCCTCCTTGTAGGGCTTCGGCGGCGGAGGCGGCGGGATTTCGACTTTCGAAAGCGCAATGATCTCGGCGTCGCTCATTGTTTTGTTCCAGACGCGTACGCGCGGCCGTTTCCAGGTTTGCGTGACGTTCAGGAGAAAGAAATGGAACGGCTGTCCGTTAATGCGCACGAACGAAAGCACGAGCCCCGAAACCAGCAAAACGACGTCGGTAATAATCGCAATTGGCAAGCTGAGGAGCTTGTAGACGATGAACATCACGAGCGCGTCCACCATCATAATGGCGAACTGCCGCGTCGTGACCGGACCGAGGATCTTATCCTCGACGTCGATGAATTGCGGGACGACGAACTGGGACATACGGCTATTTTAGCACAGTTTCCCGAGCAATGCCCGAACGGTCGACTCTAATAGCGAAGCTGCCGGCTGAGTTCGGAAATAGCCCTGAACTCTTCGGGGGTCAGCGCAGGTTTTTTCTGAGCCTCTCGAGCCGCGACCGCTTCGGGGAGCGGCTTGCCGTTCAAGCTTTCGTGCATGAGCTCGAGATAGGTACGCACGACCTCGGAAGCGGTCCAGGCGGCAATCCCCTCGTTGCGGCGGGTGTAGGACTGTTCGGTCAGGAGATCGATCTTATCTTTGACTTTCACGCAGGCCTCTTTCGGATCCTTCGAAAGCCTGCGGAAATCAACAATCGTGAGCGCGCGTAGCTCTTCAACGGGACCAGTCAGCTTAGGCGATGCTTTTACGTCTTCAAGTTTCGGACGCTGCGCGAAGGCTGTCGATACGGGAGACGGCATTTTGGCCGCGACGACGGGCTGCGGAACGGGTTTAACCAGCGTGATCGGCGGAGCGGCCTTCGGACGCGGAAGCTCGGCTGGAGTCGGCGCTGGCGGTGGTGCCGGAGGACGGAATTCCGGAGGCACGGGACTCGCGACCGCAATCGGAAGATTCGTCGGCGCGGGAGCCGCCACAGCCTTCGCAGGCTCGATAACCGCCCGCGGCGCGGCAGCGCTTGTGGGTGCGTTCGCTGTAGCTTTTTTCGATTTCGTGACGATGCTCTGATAAAGCTTCTCAAGTTCGTCCTTCTGATCGATGCCCGCCTGGACTTCCGTCCGAGACTGCTTTTGCAGATTCGCCTCGACCCACTTCGATTTTTCTTTCTGGATTTTCGCTTTCTGCGCGCCTTCCGTGCTCGTCAATCGCGCTTGAATCGCTTCAAGGAGCGCGCGTGCTGCGTCTTGACCCAGACTCAAACCACCGAGCTCTTTCGGCTGCGTCATGATCTCGAGCGTTTCCATTTGATCGCGCACGTCGCGCAATCGATTACCGATAATCGTCTTGATGCGCTTCTCGAAGGCTTTGTCGTCCGTTTTGAGCCCCGAAGCCAGATAGAGTTCCCCCACCGCGGCCTCAATATCGTTCGGCGCGGCGGTTTTTTTGAATTGCGCGAGTTCAAGCGCGTCTTCCGGACGAATATCCAGGGCGTCGTCCTTTTTTCCGGGTTTTTCGACGGGCAGCTTCTCTTCTTTTTTCTTGGCGTCTTCCGGCGCGGCGTGATCCAAAACGACCGCGCGCGTTTCTTCGCGGATTTCTTCAAGCACGGACTCCGCCGCTTTTTTATCAAGCCCGGCGCCGCCGATTTTTTCCGGTCGCGTCAAGACGTCGACGGTTTGCGATTCCGTACGCACGCCGGCCAAAAACGACTCGACGATGTTTTGTACGCGATTTTGCAGGTGCGGTTCCGCGCTCGGCGTGACCGACGCGGCCACTTCTTGTGCCGCCTCGTCAATCGTGCGATGCGCGATAACGACGCGGAATTCCGGAAAGGTTTTGACGTCCGCGCCGTTCGCGCGCAGGTACGAGGTAACGTCGCCGAGCCATTTGTCGAGCGGCAATAAACGATACCCAGCGATGTCGATCGTTAGGGCTTTCGCTTTCACATCATCGAGTCCGAGCCGCGCTTTAACCTCTGAAAGCAGCCCGTCGAGCGGTAGCTCTTTTACGAAAACCTCGCGCAAAATCGCGTAATACGATCCTTCTTGCGCTTCGGTCAATTGATGTCGATCGATGATTTGAAGGTTGAGTTCGCCAGCCCGCTCCGAATACAGGTAGTCCAAAACCGGCTCCGGCAACTCCTTAAGCTTGCGTTCAAGAACGTCAGTCGCGATCATGGACGACCTCCGCCTCCCCCGCCACCGCCGCCAGTGCGGTTTCGGCGATTACCGCTGCCATCGTCAAACTTTTGGCCTTTCAAGGCCGCGACTTGCTTTGCCAGATCGGATTCCATGTCTTGAACGCCCTTATTCAAGCGATCGAGAGAACCTTGGAGGCCAGCGATTGTCGCCGCGTCGGCACCGCGTTGTTGCGCTTCCGCCAAGCGCGTCGTCATCTGCGCAAGCTCCTGTTCGGCCGTCGCGCGTCGCTGCGTGGCTTGTTCAAGACTGTTGAGCGCTCTCGTAAGCTGTTGCGTCTGTTCATCTTTCGCTTCCGTTGGCCGTCCTGCCGCCTGATCCCTCGCGATCTCAAGATCGAGTGCCGCGATTTGCGCCGAAATAGCATCACGCAGCGCCGGCGCTTGATCGGAGAACTCTTTCCGCTTGGAACCCTGGTTCTCGGCAACCGTGCTGTCGATTTCTGCCTTCGAGGGGATAAGCTTCGCGTAGAGATCGTTTTTGCTGAGATTGCGCACGCGCGCCGGATCTTCCTTCATAAGCGCCTTGAAAGCTTCGCGAGCGACCGCAAGCTGGCCAGCATCATCCTTGTCGATGCCGCGCGCGAGCGCGCTCGTATCCATATTGCGGCCAAGAATGCCTTGGAGCTTGGTGTCGTTCTTCAAATCATCCACCTTGAGCGCTCCGACCGTCATGGCTTGTACCGCCGCCGCCGCGATCTTGTCTTCATCACCACCTTTACGCGCAGTCGCGAGATCCGCCGCTGCCGCAGTTGAAAGTTTCTTTGCCCGTTCCGGATCGCCCATAAGTTCGCCGCGCGCGCGAGAATCGCTGCCGGATTTCTTAAGCGCCCACATGGCCACCGCCTGATTGTCCAAGAGAGACAAGACCGAACCACTGGCGAGATCGCTGGCGTTCACGCCCTTGTCGGTCAGGAACTTGCTGACATCTTCCGGCTTCATTCCGCCCAGCGCTTTGCCGAGCGCGTCGACCTGCTTCGGCTTGCCATCCTGGAGCACTTTCCGGAACTGGCTGTTGTTCATGTACGGCATGAAGAGCGCCATGTCTTCGGCGCTTTCGATGCCGCCGATATCGTCGGCCGACATCTTTGGAACGAGATTCTTGAGCTTTTCCTTGTCGACAATCATGCCGCTGTTCGGATCTTTCGGATCCTTGAGCATGTTCGCGAATTTCGGAGCAAACTTTTGTTCGAGTTCGCCCAGCGTCTTGATCATGTTCGGATCTTTGACGATGTCTTTGCCGTTTGCGTCTTTTTTGACCTGGCCGTTGGAGTCCAATTCGTACGCTTCCTGCCTAACCTTATCGTATACAGAACGCAAGAAGCTTTCGTCTTTCTTGGCCCAACCGCTCGCGTTTTTGTCGTTCATGACGGTACCGACCGCATCCTGCAAGGATTTGCCGCTCGAACCGCGAATAAGCGAGTTGAGCGCGAAAGCACCGGAACCGTCGCCAAGCGACTGCGCCAATTTGGGATCCTTCAAACCGAGACCAATCATCGTATCCAAACGCTTCTTGTCGATGCCGTCGAGTTTGGTTTTACCCGCCAAAGAATTAAGCTCGCGGTTGAAGGCGCCGGGGCTGAGGCGCGCCAAATCTTCGGCACCGCCGAACATCTTCTCGCGCGAGGCAATGCGATCTTTCTTCCATTTTTCTCCAGTCAAAGCCATGTAGCGACCGGCGCCGCCAACCAATGGCACGCGCGAGAGTATCTTGCCGCCCGTTGTTACGAACGGCTCAGCCGTGCGCTTGATGCCATACATCGTCGCACCCTTCAAAGCGGCTTTCGCTTTGCTATTCACCTTACCAGCGAAACCGGCGGCCATACCGCCGATGGAGGGATCGGAAGCGAATTTCAAACCGGCAAACAAAATGCAGGTCGCGATCACCATACTGAGAATCGTATCGGTGCGACCGGCTTCACTCGGGATTCTTGATTTATTGGCCGAACCTTCGACTTCGGCCGTCGCGGCCGCCGACTGCGAGCCCCAACCTTCCGTCGCCGACGAAAGCTTGCCGCCCGTTTGTTGTGCGGTCGCGAGCGCGAGCCACAAGAAGAAAGCGACGACAGGTCCGCCAACCAGGTATTTTTTCAGTTCGCCCCACCACTGCGCGTAATAGTTGCCGCCAAGGGGAAACGCACTAGTCAGGAACGCGATCGGCGACATGATGATCAAGACCCAGAGCATCACGACGCGGAAGACGAGCATCACAAGCATGACGAGCACGACGCACGTCGCGATCGCCGCGAGCACGAACGCGAGCATCATCGCCAGTACCAATCCGAAATCGTATCCGTCGGCGCCGTCGGCCAGTCTCAAAAGATTGCTGATCTGAAAGGCGTTCAAGAAGTTTCCGGCTGCGGCCGCTTTGAAGCCGTTCACGAAAGAGAGCATCAGAACTTGGCTCGCATCGATCAAAAGGCCGCAGATCGTCTTCGAGAAATTGATGACGACAGCCATGATCAAGAGGCGCGACAGGTTCTTTTCGTAGTGATACTTCGAGTAGCCGATCACCGTGCTGAAGGCGATGATCAAGAGGAAGACGATGAAGAACATGTTGGCCAGGTCGCGCGTAACGACCCAGCCGATTCTGACCGCGGTCGGTCCGGGCGAGACGAAGTTGAAGTACTGCGCGACGCGGATGAGCGCGTCGACTTCCATGATCAAGATGTACCCCATGAGCGCCGTCAGGATCTGGAAGATCCAGACGAAAACCATGGCGATACACGATGAGATGCTGTCGAGCCCGCACTGCCCCGCGTGCACCGCGGCCGGCGCCGCGAAGCCAAGGAAGGCGGCGAGTCCAAGCGCCGCGATACGCCAACTCCCCCTCTTATGCAAGAGGAGGAGTTCGATCTTGTTACGTAGACGCTTGAACCAAGTCATACGATCAGAGTGAGAACATTCCGCCGCCGTTCAGAATCGCGCGCAGCACGCCAGGATCGAAGAAACCTCCGCCTCCCCCGCCACCGCCGCCAGGCACGAAGTTCGCCGCATCGGACGCGCGCGGAGCGAGTCTGATTTCACCGACGTATTCGGTCCACGGCTTAGCGTTCGCCGGCGGATTGTTGAGCGAGCAACCTTCCTTGTACGCGCCGTCTGCGACCGTGCAGCCTGCACCCGAGCAGTTGCACCAGCCCCAGTTGTCGACAATCTGCACTTTCGGACGATAGACGCAGGTCGGGGTGTTCGCGATCATCCGGTAGCACGGCGTGTTGTCGGCGGCATCGGCGGGCCCGGTGCATGCCGGCATCGTCTGCAGATCGCGGAGGCTGCAGGTATAGGTATGGTCGAATTGGAACGTTCCGGCTGAGCAGGCGCCCGGCGTGTTGCCGAAGTGATTGCCCACGTTCTTGTTGCAGGTACCAACGCCGAGACAATCCGCGTCGGAATCGCAGGTCAAACCGTTCACGTCGCATTCGCCCACCGCGTTGGCGTCGGAGATATCCGGCGAGCAGAACGGTTTCTGGTTCTTGTACCAACCCTTTGCCGGAGGTTCCTTGGCCGTGAAGTCGCCCCAAAGCACCGTGCGCTGAAGGATCGGCATCGAGTTGTGGGAAGCCCAAGCGAAGAATTTGGCCGTGACGTTCAGCGATCCATCCGCTCCGAGCAGCGTGCCGTTCGAGCGACCATTGATCGTCATCGCAGCGACGCGCGCGACCTTGCAGCGGCCGTTCGAGTCGCAGTTCGTCGTATCGACGGCGGCGATGAGCGGCGGGTACCAGACTTTGCCGAAGATGGCGGCCGCGCCATTGCGATTCAAGAGCGACTGCGCGTCGACGGTTCCCGTTTCGTTGTAGTAGGCGTCACCAGCAAGGTTGTTCTCTTTGGTGTACGTATTACCACCCGCGTGGAAGTCGAGTTTTACATAGTCCCAAAGCGCGTACACCTTGCGGAAGAGGCGGCGAATCGAGCTGAGGTCTTGCGGGTTCGCCGGCGGCTCGAGCTTATAGGTCGCACCCTGCATGAAGTCGGTGATCGTGCACTGTTCGGCATCGGTCGACAAGCGCGACGCGACATACGACCACGGCTTGGCCGGAGGTGTCTGCGAGATCGCGCCGACGGCGCCGTACGGACGGCAGGCATTTTCCTGCGCCCAGACCTGGTTATGTACGTCGTTCTGACCGGAGAAGGTGCCGAAGGTGCGGAAACCGTTCACGGAGTCCGTGAAGGCCGCCGTCGCGCCGAATTCGCCGGGCTGGTCGACTTGCGCGATCTGCTGGCAACCTGGCTTGAAGAGGAAGCCCATGCGGTTGATGCCGAATGCACCTTCGTCGCCCGAATCGGAAGCGGAGACGCGAATTGTCTTCAGGAGACCGTTTGCATCAAAATCCGCCGCAAGCAAGATCGTACCTTCACCATCGGAAGGATCGACTTTCCAACTATTCTTCTCGTCGAGATGGAAGACACTCTTCGCCCGACCTCGATCGGAACCGTTCAATTCAGCCTGGTCAACCGGAGCCGAGTCGATACTATCACCATCTTCGTTGTCGATATTGTCGTCCGATTCGTCATTGCAATCTCCAATGACGTTTTGATGCGGATTCGTGGCAATCTTCGAGAGATCAGGTTGCGGAATATCAGAAGT
>CAZKMF010000125.1:0-5469 GCA_964553975.1 uncultured Gammaproteobacteria bacterium
GTGGGGGGGAAGCCGGAAACGGTAATAATGTTCGGCGTGTCGTCGACGATGATTTCCGTGCCGGTCTGCTGTTCGAGCGCTTTGATGTTGCGGCCTTCTTTGCCGATGATGCGACCCTTCATGTCGTCGCTCGGAAGCTGGACTTGGGTCGTGGTCGTTTCGGCGCAGTGCGAAGAGGCGACGCGCGAGATGACGGTGGAAAGGATGTTCCGAGCTTTTACTTCGTATTCTTCGGAGCCGGCGCGCTCGATTTTGCGGATGCGCGAGAGGATCTCGTCCTGCGCTTCTTCTTCCACGGCTTTCAAGAGTTGCTCCTTGGCGACCTCGCGCGGGAGTTCGGCGACTTTTTCAAGGCGTTCGCGGACGGAGGCTTTGAGCTGATCAAGATCGATCTTGGCGGCTTCGATCTCCTTTGAGTGATCATCAACCTTCTTGGTTTTTTCTTGAAGTTCGAGCAGTTGCTTGTCGAACAAGGATTCGCGTTTTTCGAGACGCTGCTGGAACGCGGTGAGTTCCTTGCGGCGCTCGGCTTCGTCGCGCTTGGCCTCGTCGAGGATCTGCACCGACTTTTTCTTGGCTTGGAGCTCGATCTCCTGCGACTTGGCTCGGGCTTGGTTCAACGTGGCTTCGGCTTTGGCTTCGGCAGACGCGATCTTGTCGGCGGAGACTTTCTTCTGAATGAAGTAGCCGAGGCCGAGACCGAACGCGAGTGCGGCGAGAGAAAGTAATACAACGGTAACGGACATACATGAGTAGTTCCGCCGTCCCGGACTGGTCAGTTGTGCGTACGAAAAAAGAGAAAGCTTACGCTTTCCTTACGGGGCGCGCGGATTCGGTCGTTTCAGCCGGAAATGCCGTGGAAAATCGCATAGGGGGAGGCGCGCAACGTTCGTACTCAACCGGTACAGGAGGGTCGGAAGGATAATGTTGAGCTGCTTCAACCTTAGCAGGAGATCTTGTCACTGGCAAGGTATATTTCCCTTGGATGTTAAGAGCTCATTGATACAAAAAAGGCCTGAACGCAAGCGTTCAGGCGAGTGAGCTGAGGATCAGCTCTGGTACGGGGAGCCGGGGCCCACCTTCAGGCCGGCCAGCGGCCCCTCGGGGTGCGGGATCACGCCCTGGCCGACGATGGCGCGGACCGTGTCGGCGAAGCCGTAGTAGAGGCAGATCACGGCGGCCGGATCGGTCTCCCAGAAGTCGAGGCGGTTGGGATCGACCTGGAGCTCCTGGTGGATCTTCGCACCGGCGCCGATCTCGAGGCCCTTCGAGAACGACTCCGTCCCCAGACCCCTGCTGTAGCCTCCACGCATGACATCGCCGCCACCGCGCGTCATCACCTTCGGGACCGGCTTGGGCTCCTTGCTGCGGTAGAAGGTGAAGCCGATCGCGGACGAGCGGTTGTCGCCGATGACCTGAGCCGCGATGCCGGCGCTCTCGTCCTCGGTGAAGATGAACTGCCGGATCTCGCCTTGCGCGGTGAGGAAGCCGTCGCGCCAGAAGGGCTGGGCGCTGGCGCCCGGCGCGCGGGCGTTGGTCAGGTAGTTCTGACCCGGCCAGTTGTAGCCGCAGTCGGCGCAGTGCCGGTTGGCGCCGAACGACTTGTCGTGGATCGGACAGCGGTGCTGGTACTGCTCGAGTCCGAAGCCCTCGACCGGACGGGCCGTGAGAGCGTTCACCCCCTGGATCGAGACGACGACGGCCACGTAGTGGTCGTTGCCGTACTCGTTGTCCCGGAAGTCGAACCAGAGCCCGTGCTTCGGCTTGCCGATCACGAGGTAGCTGGCGAGGGAGCGGTTGGGATCGTCCCCGAGCCAGCCGTCCGGCCAGTGCTCGCAGTCCTTGGACTGGTAGGCGCCGACGTGGGCGTAGGGCGGGAGCCCCTGCACCACCTCCTCGCCGCTGCCGGCCTGGAAGCGCTGCTCGGTCTGGGGCGGCATGTTCAGCTTGACGCTGTAGCCTCGCGAGGTCAGCACGGAAGCGGGCTGGACGGTACGCGGCGGCTGAGTTCCACCGAAAGGATCGTTTCGCATTTACATTGCTCCTGTCTGTGCCGGCAGTTTGGGCCGGATGCGAGACGGTGTACCTGAATTCTTCAGGAAAGTCAAGAGGCTGGACCTGATCGTGATCTTGACAACCTAGCAATTTTTTTGTAGCCTCAGGCACGTCGGATGAGGTGTGGCTTATCCGCGCAAACAACCAACACACCACACGCCACGCTCCTTCGACTGAGAGGTGATCATGACCACCGGAACCGATTCCACCACCGCCACGCCCGCTTCTTCTTCGACCCCTCGCTGGGACGAGTTCATCGGCGCCTTCGCCAAGACGATCGGCATGCCGCTCGCCGACGTCAACAAGACGCTCGAGGCGCTGGTCGGGGAGCCGAGCGACGAGAACCTCGTCACGCTGGCCAACCGCGACTTCGTGAGCGACGACGACTTCGTCGCCGCCTTCTCGACCAAGCCCAAGGGCAAGGTCAAGCAGGCGATGGCGCAGCTCCGCGCCGCCCTCGCGCCGCCGCCCGCCGCGCCGCCGGCCACCCAGGCCAGCTCGGCGGCACCCGCGACCAGCGTGATGCTGCCGACCCTGCCCGACGACGACAGCTTCCTCGCGGCGCTTCGCGTCGGCGGTACGCCGAAGGTCAGCGCCACCGAGGTCGCGGCCGCGGTCCGCATCTTCGTCGCCCACCAGACCGGCATCGACAGCGTCCCCGACACCATCCTCGAGCTCATGGAGGCGCGCGCCGAGGACATGGACGAGCCGATCGGCGACGACTTCGCCGATCTCCGCAGGCTCGTCATCGAGAAGCGCTACGCCGACATCTTGGAGGCGGTCAACCTCAAGGGCTTCACGGTGACCGAGAAGCACCGCAAGAAGCTCGCCGCCAAGATGGTGGCGTTGCCCGGCATCCTGAAGGACTTCCAGACCGTCGTCACCGGCTGGTACGACACCTGGATGGCCCAGATCTCCAACCCGGCCATGTTCATGCAGACGATCACCGCCGGCATGGGCGGTGGCTCCGCGCTGCTCAGCGGCATGGCGGCGCCGCCCGACACCGGATCGGTGCTCGCGGCCGCCGAGGGCGTGATCAACGGCTTCAACCGGATGTTCGCCGGCTACGGACGCGCGGCTGCTCGGGCCATGGGCTACGACGCCGTCCGGGTGAAGCAGATCCTCGCCGACCCGCGCCTGCCCGCCGCCATCGGCAAGACGAATCGCGAGGAGATGCTCAAGACCCTCGGCGTGGGCGTCAGCTCCGATCTCGTCCGGTTCGAGAGCGACGTCGGCCGCTACGTGCTGGCGATCTACCAGGTCGGGGAGAACCAGGTCCCGACCGACCAGCTCCCGGTCTACCTGTCGGCCGTGGCCAACCTCGGCAAGCAGATCAACTGGGACCGGCTGACCGGCACGAACAGCACGCGCCCGACCACGCCCGCCGGCCGCTCGACGAGCGGCGGGTCGGAGACCGTGGCTCCCCGGCACCGCGTCTACTGATCCGAGACCGCACCTTCCCGCAGCGGAACGCTCTGCGTTCCGCCTTTATCCCAGGCCTTGACCACGCAGGTCGAGGACTTGGAAGAAGAACGACCCACCATGAGGAGGCTACCTTGAGTAGCAGCAGCTATAGAGACAACGACAGCCGGTACGGCGGCGCGCTCAGAAGCTTGTCGACCGAGGATCCCGAGGCGCGCCGGCGTGCCGAGGAGGCTCGACGCGCTCGACTCACGAGCGTCCGCGCCGACATCGGTGCCGGCCGCATTGCGAAGCCGGTCGCTCGCGACGAGCGTCAGGTCTACGATCGCGATGCCGTGAAGTCGGTGATCACCAAGCCGTCGGAGTCGGCGCAGAACGCCCACATCATCCTGATCGATAACTCCGGCTCCAACGCGGCGATCGCGAGGCACCTGCGGGCAAGCTCCGGCTACCTGCTCCCGATGCTCCGCGGTATCGACGCCACGTCCGAGGCGGCCTGGATCTACTTCAGCGACCACTGCGACGGCAGCGACATCATGCAGGAGATCGACTTCATCCCGCCGACCGAAGTGGGCGACAGGACGATGCTCTCGACGCTCCGTCACGTGCGCGACGCCGAAGGCGGCGATGCTCCCGAAGCAATCGAGTGCGCGCTCTGGCGCGCCTGCGACATCGAGTTCGCTCATGTGCCCAAGGCGCAGCGCTCGCTCTACCTCGTGACCGATGTGGTCGCGCACGGGATGGGGATGCGCGGTGATCACGGGTGCCCGGATCATCGCGACTGGCGCGATTCGCTCGCCCGCGTCGAACAGACCTACGGTCGCTTCACCGTGATCGGCTGCGGCGCCGACAGCAACACCTCCAAGCTCCAGGCCAAGTTCCTGAAGCCGGAGCGCGTCGCCTACGACCTCATCGACCTCTCGGCGATCCCGAGCCCCGAGCATCGCATGCGGATCACCGGCAACGCCCTGCTCTTCCTGATCGCCCGCAACCGCGGACCGCAGACGGTGGAGCGGTTCCTGATGGCGCTCTTCGAGAAGTGGTTGTCCGAGCCGATCTTCGGCGCCAACACCGAGCTGAACGCCAAGGAAGCCGTGCGTCGCTTCGGCAAGTACCTCGAGATCAGCGAGGACGAGCGCGAGGCGCTCCTGGACCGCGTCTTCGCCTGATCTTCACACTCCGGACCGCGCAGGTACGCCCGCGCGGTCCGTTTTCTTTCTTCAGAACGCCGACAACGGGAGCCCGTCATGCCGACGGGACTCCGTCACCGTGTTCTGTTCCTTGCAAGGAGCCTTCATGAACGACGACGAACGCGCCGGATACCGGCATCTGATCCGCTTTCCGTCCGATGGACGCGAGCTGGCGGGTGCGATCGAGCGCTTCGCCGCCGCCAATCGCCAGGATCTCTTTCCGGAGCTCCTGCGTATCGCCTGTCTCTTCGGTTTGACCCGCGCGGTCAGAACGTTGCGCGAACGTATGGGACTGTCGCTCGACGATACCGAGTTCTCGGATTGGTTCCGCGCGCACGGCATCTTCTGGTTCGACGTCTATCGCGAAGACGAACTCGCGTACGTTCTCGAAGAAGACGCCGCGCTGCACCGACAACTCGCCGGTGATTGGAGCGACGCGCTTGTTCGAGCGGAAGCGGATGACAACATCTCGCCGACGCGCACGGCGCTGCTCCGCAAGTTCGCCGCCGGCCAAGATCCGGTCGTACTCGCCGCCGCACCTCGGCGCGTCGACGTTGACGTCCGTTTCCGCCGCTACTGCGAAGTCCACGGCATCGAGATTCTCCGCAAGTTCCAAGATGGCGTGAGTGGCCTGAACCGCCGTTGCTGGGTCTACCTGGCGATCGACGAAGACGGACTCGCCAAAGTCTTCAAGGAACTGCCGTACGACGACGATAACCGTCTCGGACGCATGCCGACCGAACCGGAGATCTACGCGCGCCTCGGGGTCATTCCCAACCTGCCGCGTTTCTACGGAACGGTC